>NZ_VLJQ01000084.1:11500-37691 GCF_007829375.1 Nocardioides sp. J9
CCCGGCGGCCGAGGAGCCGGACTGTGCGGGTGATCGGCTCGGTGGTCGTGGTGTAGAAGTTCGTGTCGAAGTTGACCAGGGTCCGGCCGTCGGGCGGCTGGACCACCATCTCGCCGGCGGGGAGCCTCAGCTCGGCGAAGGCGCGGCGGACGTGTCCGGTGGTGAGCGCAGGAGTGGCCGGCTCCGCGTACTGCTGGCAGAAGGTGACGTCGAGGGACGCATCGGTGACGGCGGTTGCACCGGCGCAGTTGCCCGCGCCCAATTGAATGGACGGCCCGTCTACCGGACCTGAGCCTTGGTGCGCGCCATTCTGGACTTGGCCGTCGGGGGGCTTTTCGTTGACCGCGTCGGCGATCAGGCCGCCTTCGGTGGTGCCTGCTGTGACGCCGTTGTCGTCGTCGGCCGCGGCAGGCACTGCGCTCACCAGCAGAAACGCGGCTACAGCGACTAGCGCTCTCATCGCGGCTCCAAGATGTCTGTCCGCCACGCCCCATCAACCCAGATCAGATAAGTCACGAATCGACTTGTCTTAGGGGCGGAGGTTTCCACATCCGATCCGCGAATGATGCGCTGCTCGGCGTTTCGAACACGGATGAAGGCTTCCGCCCCGGGGGGCGAGCCGCTCGCCGTGAGTCGCTTGACCTTCTCGATTGTCAGGGCGTACTCGCCACCTTCCGCGTGACCGCCGTCGGAGTAGAGGTTCTCAACGGCTTTCGTCGCGCGGCGACACCCCTCGCAGGTCGGTCCCGACACCCGCTTCAGCGCCTTCACGTCCCCGGTGACCTGCGCGTAGTTGATCAGGTCCCAGTAGTAGGAGATGAACGCCCGCGCCCCGGCCTTGGTCGCCTTCCTCGCCGCGTCCGGCAGCGCGGGCTCCTCGGGAGTCTCCGGGGTGGGGGAGGCGGTGGGTGGGCGGCTCTCGGTCGGGGTCGACGAGGGCTCGGTCGGGGCGGGGTCGTCGTCGGAGCAGCCCGCCATCAGGGCGAGCGCGACGGCGGTCGCTGCCAGGGCGCGGAGCGGGCGCATGGGTCCTCCCGAGAAAACGACTGCGCCCGGACCGGGGACGCGTGCACGACGCTAACCCGATCCGGGCGAGTGGCGCCACCGGCAGGTGGCAGGCTGTGGAGAAGTGCTCAGCGGCCGCGGAGGTTGCCGCGCATGCCCTTCATCGAGGTCGGCACCGGGCCCCGCGGGATGGGGGCCTTGGGGCGCTGGGCGTCGAGGGCGCGCAGGCGCTGGCGGATCTCGGTGACGTCGGCGGGCTTGACCTGGCGGCCGAGCTTGCGGACGTGCTTGACGAGGCCCTTGATCGGCACCTGGCCCTCGTCGTTGCCGACGAGCACGTCGTGGACGGGGTACTCACCGACGACCCGCTCGTGCTTCTTGTGCTCGCTGATGAGCAGCTGGCGGACGCGGCTGGCGTTGCCCTCGGCGACCAGGACGATGCCCGGCGGGCCGACGACCCGGTGGACCATGTCCTGCTGCTTGGTGAAGCCGACGACCTCGTCGATGACCCAGCCGCGGCGCAGCAGGGTGAGCGCGCGGGCGGCGGCGCCGAGCTGGCCCTCGAGGCGGGCGAACGCCGCCTTCTGGGCGCGGCGGCCGAAGACGATGAGCAGCGCGAACAGGCCGATGAGGAAGCTGGCGATGCTGGAGAGGATCCAGGAGAAGACGCCGTCGTTGGCCGGCAGCACGAACCGGAACAGCGCCATGCCGAGGCCGGCGGCGAGGACGAAGGTGCCGAGCAGCCACCAGCGGATCGACGGGTCGACCTCCCGCGTCATCCGGTAGGTCTCGAGGATCTGCCGGCGACGGCTCATCTTGGAGGGGTCGAGGGGCGTGTTCGACATGGGGTGCTGCGTTCTCCTCGGGCGGGACTCAGGCGGTGGCTTCGGCGCGCGCGTCGCGCGCGGCCATCGCCTGACGATACAGACGACCGGCGCGGTACGACGAACGGACCAGCGGTCCCGAGAGGACACCCGCGAACCCGATCTCCTCCGCCTCGGTGGCGAGCTCGACGAACTCCTCGGGCTTGACCCACCGCTCGACGGGGTGGTGCCGGGGGGAGGGGCGCAGGTACTGGGTGATGGTCACCAGCTCGCAACCCGCCTCGTGCAGGTCGCGCAGGGCCTGGGAGACCTCCTCGCGGGTCTCGCCCATGCCCAGGATCAGGTTCGACTTCGTGACCAGCCCGAACGCGCGGGCCTGGGTGAGCACGTCGAGGGAGCGCTCGTACCGGAACGCCGGACGGATCCGCTTGAAGATCCGCGGGACGGTCTCGACGTTGTGCGCGAGCACCTCGGGCCGCGACTCGAAGACCTCGGCCAGCAGCTCGGGGCGGCCGTTGAAGTCGGGGATGAGGTTCTCGACGCCGGTGCCGGGGTTGAGCTCGTGGATCGCGCGGACGGTCTCGGCGTACAGCCAGGCGCCGCCGTCGGGGAGGTCGTCACGGGCGACGCCGGTGATGGTGGCGTACTTGAGCTCCATCTGCTGCACGGACTCGGCCACGCGGCGCGGCTCGTCGCGGTCGAGCGGCTGCGGCTTGCCGGTGTCGATCTGGCAGAAGTCGCAGCGGCGGGTGCACTGGTCGCCGCCGATGAGGAAGGTCGCCTCGCGGTCCTCCCAGCACTCGAAGATGTTCGGGCAGCCGGCCTCCTGGCACACCGTGTGCAGGCCCTCGGACTTCACCAGCTTCTGCAGCGCGGTGTACTCCGGGCCCATCTTGGCGCGGGTCTTGATCCAGGAAGGTTTCCGCTCGATCGGGGTCTCCGCGTTGCGGACCTCCAGCCGGAGAAGCTTGCGTCCCTCGGGTGCAGCAGTCACCCGGTCAGCCTACTCCGCGGGCGATGTGCCCCCGGCATCGCGGAGCGACCGGCCAGTAGCCCCTCGGCGGCCCAGGTCCAGGCGCCGGTTCAGGGGACGTCGCGGCGCCGGAAGGAGGCGAAGGACGCCACCCCGGAGAGCAGGAGGAACGAACCCGTGTAGAGCGAGGCGTCGGTGAAGGTCACCTCTGCCTCGCACGGACCGTAGTCGACGTACTCCCCGTCCTCGGTCGCTGCCTCGCAGGCCTCGTCGGAGTAGTAGGTCGCGCCGTTGTCGATCAGCGCAGCGATGTTGATGCCGGGGTTCCACCGCTCGTCGAACCCGAGGGCCAGCAGCACCAGGCTGCCGGCGACGGAGGCGCCGAGCAGGACGCCGATCGTCGCGACGGTGCTGCGGAAGAGCATGGTCAGCGCATAGCCGAGCAGTGCGGCGGTCGCTGCGACCCCGGCGCTGCGCCAGCCCATCTGGAGGGCGTCGACCAGCTGCCCGTCCCGGAGCACCCCACGGGCCTCGGCGACGGCGGCGAGGCCGGACCAGTACGCCGTCATGACCACGGCTGCGACGACGAGGGCGACACCCGTGACGACGACCGCCTTGGCGGTCCAGACACGGGGCCGGCGCGGCTCGAAGAGCAGCTGGTTGCTCACCGACCCGCTGTTCCAGTCGTGCCCGGTGAAGGTCGTGCCGGCGAGCAGCAGCAGGATCGCCAGGAGCGAGGCCACCGCGACCCCGGACTGGCTCTGCTGCTCGTCGAGGTCCAGCTCGGGGCTGTAGAGGAACCAGTCCAGCTGCGGCTCGTTCTGGGCGCGGCACTCCTCACGCACGGCGTTCTCGTCGCGCGCGGTGATGCCCCAGTCCATGGGATTGGCGACGCAGTCGTCGACCGCCTGGCGGTACTCGCCGTCGGCCTTCGCGCGCTCGACCTCGGCCTGTGCGGACGCGATCTCGGCGTCGGAGGCCGGTCGGGTGTCGAACCAGGTGGACACCCCGATCAGCACGGGTGCGGCGAGGCACCCCGCCAGCAGCAGTACGACGGCGCGCCGGTGCAGGTAGCGACGGAGCTCGACGCGGAGCAGCCGGGTCATGCGGCACCTCCCGCCGGGCCGTCGGGACGGACGGCAGGGGCCGGTCCCGGTGGTGGCGCGGGTGGTGCCGTGGGCGGGACGCCTGCCGGGCCGCCGCCGAGCTGCTCGGACCGGGTGAGCTCGAGGAAGACGGTCTCGAGGTCGGGCCGCTCGTTGGCCAGTGCGCTCAACCAGATGCCGGCCTCGCCGAGCACCCGGGTGACCTGCGCGGCGTCCTCGGTCTCGACGCGGACGCCGTCGCCGTCGACCGACGCGGCCAGCCCGGCGCGCCCGAGCACCTCGGCGGCGCGGGCCGGGTCGGGCACCACGGCGCGGTGCACGGTGGTCGTGCCGAGCAGGTCGTCGACGCGGCCGGAGGCGAGCATGCGGCCGTTGCCGATGATCGTTGCCGAGGTGCACACCTGCTGGACCTCGGCGAGGATGTGCGAGCTCAGCAGCACGGTCACCCCGGCCTGCCCGAGGCCGCGGATGGTCTCGCGGATCTCGCGGATGCCTGCCGGGTCGAGGCCGTTGGTGGGCTCGTCGAGGATCAGCAGGGCCGGGTCCTTGAGCAGGGTCGCCGCGATCGCGATCCGCTGCTTCATGCCGAGCGAGTAGGACTTGTAGCGGTCCTTGTCGCGTCCGGTCAGCTGCACCGTCTCGATGGCCTGGTCGACCCGAGAGCGCGGGGCGCCGATCGCGTCGGCGAGCAGCTCGAGGTTGAGCCGGCCGCTGAAGTTGGGGGAGAACTTGGGGGACTCCACGACGGCGCCGACCCGGCCGATCACGTGCGGCAGCCGCTCCGGCACGGCCTCGCCGAACAGCCGCATGGTGCCGCCGGAGGGCCGGGACAGGCCGAGCAGCATCCGGATGGTGGTGGTCTTGCCGGAGCCGTTAGGCCCCAGGAAGCCGTGGACCCCGCCGCCTGCGGGCACCGCGAGGTCGAGGTCCTGGACCGCGACCCGCACGCCGCCGCGCAGGCTGCGGAACTCCTTGCGCAGGCCGCGCGTCTCGATGACTAGGTCGCTCATCCGGTACTCCACTCTCGGTCACACCGGCCCACGACCGATGGATACCGAGTATGGGGTCAGCGAGCGGGGTAGGACAGCACCGCCACGCCGGAAGAGGCGTGCGACTTCGCGGGGTCCGGACGCGGCTCGTAGTCCGGCGTCGCGACGTACGGCCCCCACGCCAGGAGGTCGGCGAGGTGGTGGCGCACCGGGGCGAGCACCTCGGTGACGGGGACGTCGCGGCCGAGCTCGTGGGAGAGCGAGGTGACGCCGGCGTCGGAGATGCCGCACGGCACGAACCGGTCGAACCAGCTGAGGTCGACGTCGCAGTTGAGCGAGAAGCCGTGCATGGTCACGCCGCGGCGCACCCGGATGCCGATCGCGGCGATCTTGCGCTCGGGGCCGCGGTCGTCGGCCCTGAGCCACACGCCGCTGCGGCCCGGGACGCGGGCGGTGGTGACGCCGAAGTCGGCGCAGACCGCGATCAGGGCCTCCTCGACGCGGCGCACGTAGTCGACGACCTTGACGTGGTCGGGCAGGCGGACGATGGGGTAGCCCACGAGCTGCCCGGGTCCGTGGAAGGTGATCTCCCCGCCCCGGTCGACGTCGATGACGGGCGCGCCGCCGGGGTCGACCGGCCGGTCCTGCGGCTTGGTGCGCCGTCCGGCCGTGAACACCGGCGGGTGCTCGAGCAGCAGCACGGGCTGGGTCTGCGAGCCGTCGACGACCTCCTGGTGCAGCTCGCGCTGCAGGTCCCACGCCGCCATGTAGTCGATCGCCTCGGGCCCGAACCCGACCTCCCGGAAGTCCAGCGTCACGTCCGTCACCCTACTGCGGGGCCTGTGGACGACCGGACGCACGTCGACGCCGGAAGGCGCAGGATCGGGGCATGCGGATCCGGGGCGCACGCGCGGTCATCGTCGGTACGACGGTCGTCCTGCTGCTCGCTGCCGGGCTGGTCGTGCTCGCGACTCGCCCCCAGCCCGGCGGTACGACGGCCGCGGGACCCGTCGCGGTGGTGGCGCCGGGCGCGCGCGACGTCAGCGTGGTGCGCGCCGTGGGCTCGCTGGCCGTGCTGCGCGAGTGGGACCGGGCCCGGGCAGCGGCGTGGGCGGCGGGGGACCCGGGCGCGCTGCGCCGGCTCTACACGCGTGACTCGGCGGCGGGCCGGGCGGACGTCGCGATGCTCGAGCGCTGGGCCGACCGGGGGCTGCGGGTGGAGGGCATGGTGATGCAGGTGCTCGCCGTGGAGCTGCACCGGCGCACCGACCGGAGGCTGGTGCTGGTCGTCACCGACCGGCTGGTGGGGGCCGAGGCGGTCGGCCCGGACCGGCAGCGCCGGGTGCTGCCGCGCGACTCGGCGAGCCGGCGCCGCCTGGACTTCCGCAGGGTCGGCGGGGAGTGGCGCCTGGCGTCGGTGGTGGAGCTGGCGGGACCGGACTAGGGCCAGCGCTCAGTGCCCGAGGCCGGTGCGCAGCACGGCCTCGACGTCGCGGTCCGCGAACTCGAAGCCGAGGTCGAGCAACGCCTGCGGACGGAGGTTGAGCGAGCCGAGCACCTCGGGCGCCATCTTGCCGGCGGCGACCCTGATCGCGGCCGCGGGGACCGGGAGGAGCGCGGGGCGGTGCAGCAGGCGCGCGAGGGTGGCGGTGAACTCGACGTTGGTCGGGGTCGACGGGGCGCACAGGTTCGCCGGGCCCGACGCGGTCGGGTGCTCGACCAGGAAGCTCGCCGCACCGACCCAGTCGCGCAGCGAGACCAGCGGGTAGTGCTGCTTCCCGCTGCCGATCCGCCCGCCGAGCCCGGCGAGGAACTGCAGCCGCTGGGCCTGCAACGGCGGGTTGCTCCGGTCCTGCACCGGGGAGGTGCGCAGCAGGACGACGCGGGCGCCGGCGTCCGCGGCGGGCCGCGTGGCGGCCTCCCACTCCCGGCTCACCCGGGTGAGGAACGCGTGGCCGCGGGTGTCAGAGGCCTCGGTGAGCTCGGCGGACCCGTGGTCGCCGTACCACGCGACGCCGGAGGCGTTGACCAGCGCGGGCGGCGAGGGGGCCGCAGCGATGGTCGCGGCCAGCAGGCTGGTGGTGGCGACCCGGCTGGAGCGCACGTCCTTCGCCCACTGCTTCGAGTGCACGTTGCCCACCAGCGGCGCGCCGGCGAGGTTGACCACCACGTCCGCGCCCTGGACCAGGTCGGTGTCGACCTCGCCGCCCTGCGGGTCCCAGGTCGACTCGCCCGCCTCCGCGGGACGACGCACCAGCGCGGTGACGCGGTGGCCGCGCTCGCGCAGCTCGGCGACGAGGTGGCGGCCCAGGAAGCCGGACGAACCGGCCACGACGACGGACAGGCGCTCGGAGGTCACGGGCACAGCGTGCCAGCCGGGGGAAGGGCATGACACCCTGTGGCCCCCCCGAGGAGGAGAACCCGTGACCGACCCCCGCCGCCGTACCGCCAGGACCGCCAGGTTCGCCGTCGCCGCCGTTGCCGCGCTCGCACTCGCGGGCTGCAGCGACGACCCCGAGCCGGAGCAGGGCTCCCGCCCGGTGGGTGCAGACGGTTCGCCCACGGCGAGCGCCACCGCCACGCCGGGGGACGACGCCAGCGCGGACTCCCCGGGGCCGGCCGACTCGGGCGTGGAGCTGCTCGACGCCGGCAGCGAGCCCCGGCGGGTGCTCGAGCTGACGGTCGGGCAGGGCCACTCGGAGAGGTCCTCCGCGCAGCTGCGGCTGACGATGGACCTCGGGTCCGGGAAGATGACCGTCCCGGTGGCCATCCCGTGGACCACCACCGTCACCGCGGCCGACGGCACGACGGTCACCGCCGACGTCGTCTACGGCAAGCCCACCCTCGGACCCGGGGACGTGCCGCGGGGTGCGGAGGCGGTGGCGGGACCGGCCCTCGACCTGGTCGCCGGTACGACCGCCCACGTCGTCCACGGACGCGACGGCGTCCCCCGCTCCACCGACCTCGACCTCGGCGACGACGCGCCCGACCTGGTCGCCCGGCTCCTCGACAACATCGCCTCGCAGGCCTTCGCCACCTCCGTGCCCTTCCCCGGCGAGGAGGTCGGCACCGGCGCCCGCTGGCGCGCCGAGACCACCGTGCAGGTCGGTGGCGCGACGATGGTCGTCACCTCCACCTACGAGCTCACTGAGCTGACCGACGACGGCTACACCGTCGAGGTCGAGGTCGAGCAGGAAGCCACCCCCGGCCCCGCGGCCGGCGGCGGCGAGATCGTGGAGTCCACCGCGAGCGGCAGCGGCACGATCACGGGACGTCCCGACCGGATCTCCCCGGTGGACGCCGACACCAGGCTGAGGGGCAGCTCGACGGTCAGCATCGGTGGCCAGGAGGTCACGGTGTCCTACCGCGGGACGATGCGGCTGCTCGGCCACTGACCGGGGGTGGGAATCGCCTCTTCAGCGGTGATTCCCTCGCTTCCTGACCGGTGCAACGGTCAGGAAGTGCGAGGAACGGTCAGGAAGTCCGGCCGGTGGTGGGTCGGGTGGGGAGTCCCACGCGTCACAGGAATCACCGCTCCGGAGGTGATTCCCGAACTCGTTGGCTCTTGCATCGGCCACGAAGTCCAGGAAGCGGCCACCAAGTCCCGGTGGAGAGCCGGCTGCCGGCTCGCGTCGGCCGGGCACGTCCCATCCGTCCCACGGGTCGCAGGAATCACCGCCTCGGAGGTGATTCCCGAGCTTGTTGACCTCTGCAGCAGCCACCAGGTCCAGGAACCGGCCACGGAGTACGACGCCCGCCCGCTCGCCCCGGAAAAGCGAGACGCCCCCGCCGCAGACTGCGGCGGGGGCGTCGTCGACCGGTGGGTCAGACCTCGAACTGGCCGGACTCCAGGCGGGCCTTCAGGTCCCGCAGGAAGCGGCCGGCGTCCGCGCCGTCGACCACGCGGTGGTCGTAGGTGAGCGCGAAGTAGACCATGTGGCGCACGGCGATGGTCTCGCCGAGGTCCTCGTCGTCGATCACCACGGGACGCTTGACCACGGCACCGGGGCCGAGGATGGCGACCTGCGGCTGGTTGATGATCGGGGTGTCCCACAGGGCGCCGAAGCTGCCCAGGTTGGTGATCGTGAAGGTGCCGCCGGACAGCTCGTCGGGGCCGATCTTGTTGGTGCGGGTCCGCTCGGCGACGTCGGCGATCTTGCGGGCCAGGCCCGAGATCGACAGGTCACCGGCGTCCTTGACGACCGGCGTGAGCAGGCCCTTCTCGGTGTCGACCGCGAAGGCGACGTTCTCGCGGTCGTTGTAGGTGATCGTGCCCTCGTCGAGGTCGAGGGTCGCGTTCAGGGCCGGGTGCTGCTTGAGCGTGTCGATCGCGGCCTTGGTGAAGAACGGCAGGTAGGTGAGCTTGACGCCCTCACGCGCCAGGAACTCCTCCTTGATGTTCTCCCGCAGGCGGGCGATGTTCGTGACGTCGATCTCGACCACCTGGGTGAGCTGGGCGGAGACCTGCAGGGACTCCACCATCCGCTCGGCGATGATCTTGCGCAGGCGGGTGACCTTGACGGTCTGGCCGCGCAGCGGCGACGGGCTCGA
The DNA here is from genome assembly GCF_007829375.1 of Nocardioides sp. J9. Classification (NCBI taxonomy): domain Bacteria; kingdom Bacillati; phylum Actinomycetota; class Actinomycetes; order Propionibacteriales; family Nocardioidaceae; genus Nocardioides; species Nocardioides sp. J9. The sequence goes on from NZ_VLJQ01000084.1 coordinate 20,949, forward strand.
GCTCGCGGCGGGGGCCGGCGCCTTCGAGCCGGACGAGGCCGGGGCGGCGGGGGCCGATCCGGCCGGGGCGCTCGACTTCGCGGCGGCCGCGGCGTCGAGGACGTCCTGCTTGCGGATCCGGCCACCGACGCCGGAGCCCTTCACGGTCGACAGGTCGACGCCGTGCTGGGCGGCGAGCTTGCGGACCAGCGGGGTCACGTAGCCGGGGCCCTCCTCGCCGGTCGAGGCGGCAGCGGCCTGTGCGACGGCGGGCGAGGGGCTGGATGACGGCTCGGCCGATGCGGTCTGGGCGGGGGCGGCCTGGTCGTCGGCCGGGGCCGGGGCGTTGTCGACCGGCTCGGGCTTCTCCTCGGCCGGCTCCTCGGCGGGCTCGGGCTCCTCCTCGGCCTGCGGCTCCGGGGCGGCCTCCTGCTTCGCCTCCTCGGCCGGGGCCGAGTCGGACGAGCCGGAGTCGGACGAGCCGGACGACGCGGGGGAGCCGGAGCCGATGATGGCGAGCTCGGCACCGACCTCGACGGTCTCGTCCTCCTCGGCCTTGATCTCGAGCAGCGTGCCGGCGACCGGCGACGGGATCTCGGTGTCGACCTTGTCGGTGCTCACCTCGAGCAGCGGCTCGTCCATGGCGACCTCGTCACCGACCTGCTTGAGCCAGCGGGTGACCGTGCCCTCGGTGACCGACTCGCCCAGCGCGGGCAGCGTGACCGGCGTACCGGAACCGCCACCCGAGCCACCCGAGCCACCCGAGCCACCCGAGCCACCAGAGTCACCGGACGCCGCCGGCTGCTCGGGCTCGGCCTGGGCCGGCTCCTCCTGGGCGGGCTCCTCAGCAGGCTCCTCCGCCGCCTCCTCCGCCGCCTCCTCCGCAGGGGCCTCGTCGGACGAGCCGCCGGAGCCCTCGTCGGCGTCGCCGACGACCGCGAGCACGGCGCCGATCTCGACCGTGTCGTCCTCGTTCGCGCGGATCTCGATCAGCGTGCCGGCAACGGGGGACGGGATCTCCGTGTCCACCTTGTCGGTGCTGACCTCGAGCAGTGGCTCGTCGACAGCGATCTGGTCGCCGACTTGCTTGAGCCAGCGGGTGACGGTGCCTTCGGTGACGGACTCACCGAGCGCGGGGAGAGTGACTTCGGTCGCCATGGGAGCCATCCTTGCACTTCGGTGGAGGCAACTCGCAACGGGTCACCCGTGGTTCGGGCAAACTAGTTGCATGGGTTTGTTCGACCGCTTCCGGCGCCGATCCGGGGTACGCATGAGTAACCCCGCGCCGGACGCGGCGCGCACGGGATCGACCCGGGTGCGTGCCTCCGACCGCACCGACGAGGACCACCTGCGCACGTGGGTGCAGGAGCGACGCGGCGTCGAGGGCTTCGTGGAGCCGCGTACGGCGGTCAGCGAGGTCACCCTGCTGCTCGTCGCCCACGACGGGGAGGGGTGCCGTCGGTGAAGTGGGCCCACGACTTCTGCAACCGCCACCAGGTGCCGTCGTACGACGCCGCGGTGGTCGGCGTGCCGCAGCGGATGCGCGACTACAACTCCCGGGTGCGCAAGGCGCAGAAGGAGCAGCTCCGCCGCGACCTCTGAGCCTGCCGCGCCGGGCGGACCGGTCGAGGCTCAGGCCTCGGCGCGCGCCCGCAGCAGCTCGACGAGCGTCGCCACGCCGTAGCCGGTCGCGCCGGGGACGAGGTGGCCGTTCGCGCCGCCCTTGTTGAAGGTCGGTCCGGCGATGTCGAGGTGCGCCCAGGGCAGCCCGCCGGTGAACTCGCGCAGGAAGGCCGCGGCGAAGATGCCACCACCCCAGCGGATGCCGTCGTACTGCGCCAGGTCGGCGACCGTGCTGCTGCGGATGCGGGAGTCGAAGAAGTCCGGGATCGGCATCGGCCAGGCGTCCTCGCCCGCGGCGCGGCCCGCGGACAGCACCTCCTCGACCACGGCGTCGTCGCCGAGCACCCCGGCCATCCGGTCGCCCAGCGCGAGCACCATGTGGCCGGTGAGCGTGGCGATGTCGACCACCACGTCGGGGCCGGCCTCCACCGCGCGGCCGAGGGCGTCGGCCAGCACCAGCCGGCCCTCGGCGTCGGTGTTGGAGACCTCGACGGTGGTGCCGTCGTAGGTGGTCAGCACGTCGCCGGGACGCATCGCGGCCTCGCCGATCATGTTCTCGGCGAGTGCGGCGTAGGCGGAGACCCGCACCGGGAGGCCGAGCCGGGCCGCGGCGAGGGTGGCCTGCACGACGGCGGCGGCGCCGGCCATGTCCTCCTTCATCGTGCCCATGCTGGCGGCCGGCTTGATCCACAGGCCGCCGGAGTCGAAGGTGATGCCCTTGCCGACGAGCGCGACGTGGGCGACCGCGTCCTTGGGGCGGTACTCCAGCTCCACCAGCCGCGGGGGCTCGGCCCGACGGCGAGGATGCCGCCGCAGCCGAGCTCGGCCAGACGCTTTTCGTCGAGGACGGTCGCCTTCACCCTGCCGCCGGCGGGCAGGCCCTTGTTGGCCGCCTTCACCGCGGCGGCGATCGCGTCGGCGAACTTCGGCGGGGTCAGGTCGGCGGGCGGCGTGTTGACCCAGTCGCGGGTGGCGACGACGGCGTCGACGACCACCTGCGCCGGCTCGAGTGCCGAGGCGACCTCGGAGCGCCGGGCGACGGGGGACAGCACCACGACCTCGGCGGGGTCCGTCGGCGTGCCCGGCTTGGACTTGTACGACGTGAACGAGTAGCCGCCGAGCCGGTAGCCCTCGACCACGGCGCGCACCAGCTCGGGCGTGTCCGCCGGCAGGGCCAGCGCGACCGAGGCGGCGTTGGTGATCGCCCGGGCGGCGTTGCCCGCCGCTCGTCGTACCGCGGCGGCGTCGACCGTGTCGTCGGGCCCGACCGGGTCGCCCAGCCCGACCAGCACCAGCAGCGGTGAGGAGATGGTCCCGTGCGTCGGCACCTTGACGACGTCGCCGGGCCGGCCCTTGACCCCGAGCGTGGCGAGCAGGCCGCTCAGCTKGCGGCCGTACGCCGCTGCCACGTCCTCGGCGCCCGCGGCCAGGCCGCCGTCGGGGAGCACCCCGACCACGACGGCCTCCGCCCTGGTCTTGGCGGGGCTGGCCGAGCGGAGCGCGAAGGTCGTCACCGGCGCAGGATATCGACCGGGTCATGCAATAGATTCCGACGCATGGCCGACGCGACCCCCTTGCAGTCCCCGCTCCACGACCGTCACGAGGCGCTGGGCGCGAAGTTCTCGGAGTTCGGCGGCTGGCTGATGCCGCTGGAGTACCCCACCGGCGTGGTCAAGGAGCACACCGCGGTGCGCTCCGGCGTCGGCATCTTCGACGTCAGCCACCTCGGCAAGCTCGTGGTGCGCGGCCCGGGCGCCGTGGAGTTCCTCAACTCGACGCTGTCCAACGACCTGCACCGGATCGGACCCGGCCGGGCGCAGTACAGCCTCGTCCTCGACGACGAGACCGGCGGGATCGTCGACGACGTCTTCACCTACTACCGCGACGACGAGCACGTCCTGGTCGTCCCGAACGCCTCCAACAACGAGGAGGTACGACGCCGCCTGGTCGCCGCCGCGCCGGAAGGTGTCGAGGTCGTCGACCACCACCGCGACTACGTCGTGCTCGCGATCCAGGGCACGAAGGCCGACGAGGTCGTCGCCGCCGTCGGGCTGCCGGTCGGGCACGACTACCTCACCTTCGTCGAGGCGCCGTGGGAGGCCGGGGACGGTGACGCCGACCCCGACGCGCGGGTGATCGTCTGCCGCACCGGCTACACCGGCGAGCGCGGCTACGAGCTGATCGCGCCCTCCTCGTTCGCCCCGGCGCTCTGGGACGCCCTGATGGCCGCGGGGGCGCCGCACGGCCTGGTGCCCGCCGGCCTCGGCGCCCGGGACACGCTGCGCACCGAGATGGGCTACCCGCTGCACGGACAGGACATCTCGCCCGACATCACGCCCAACGAGGCGCGCCTGGGTTGGGCCGTGGGCTGGAAGAAGGAGGCCTTCTGGGGCCGCGACAAGGTCCTCGCCGAGCGCGAGTCCGGCCCGCGGCGCCGCCTGGTCGGCCTGGTCTCCACCGGTCGTGCCATCCCGCGCCCGCACATGAGCGTCCGGCTGCTGCGCGACGTGCCGCTCGGTGAGGTCACCTCGGGCACCTTCTCGCCCACGCTGCGCAAGGGCATCGCGCTCGCCCTCGTGGCGACGGCGGTCGACGACGGCGCCGAGGTGATGGTCGACGTCCGCGGCCGGCCCGAGGTCTTCCAGGTCACCAAGCCCCCGTTCGTCCAGCCGTCCGTCCGGCAGGATTGAGCAATGAACCTTCCCGACCAGCCCGGTGTGTCCCCGTTCCGCCCGCCCGTCGAGCAGCCGTGGCGCTGGCGCCTCGAGGACGCCTCCGGCGCCGAGGTGTCCGTCACCGGCGACCTCGCCGCCCAGACCTTCCCCAGCCAGGGCGACGCGGAGTCGTGGATCGGCGAGACCTGGCCCGAGCTGGCGGACGCCGGCGTCGCCCAGGTGACCCTCTTCGAGGCCGACCGCGAGGTCTACGGCCCGATGTCGCTCTCGGCGTGAGCTGATGGGCGTGAGCTGATGGGCAGCGACGCAGGAGCCAGGCCGTTCCGGCAGGTCGACGTCTTCACCGCCGAGCCGATGCTCGGCAACCCGGTCGCCGTGGTGCACGACGCGCAGGGGCTCACCGACGAGCAGATGGCGGCGTTCGCGCGCTGGACCAACCTCTCGGAGACGACCTTCCTGCTGCCGCCGACGGACCCGTCGGCCGACTACCGCCTGCGGATCTTCACCCCGAGCGAGGAGCTGCCTTTCGCCGGCCACCCGACCCTCGGCTCCGCCCACGCGTGGCGCGAGGCCGGTGGCGTTCCCTCGGGGGAGCACGTCGTCCAGGAGTGCGGCGTCGGGCTGGTGCGACTGCGCACCGAGGGCGGACGCCTCGCCTTCGCTGCCCCGGACCTGCTGCGCTCCGGGCCGGTCGAGGAGGAGCGGGTCGTCGCAGCCGCCGCCGCGCTGGGCCTGGACCGCTCCGACGTCCTCGACGTCGCGTGGTGCGACAACGGGCCGGGCTGGATCGGGATGCGGCTGGCCTCCGCCGAGGCCGTGCTCGCGCTGCGCCCCGACTTCGTCGCGCTGCGCGAGCGCATCGGCGTCGTCGGTCCCTACGACGACGGCGGCCCGGCCGCTGTCGAGGTGCGCGCCTTCCTGCCCCACGACACCGGGATCACCGAGGACCCGGTCACCGGCTCGCTCAACGCGGCGCTGGCGCAGTGGCTGGCCGGCGAGGCCCTCCCGTCGTCGTACGTCGCGTCCCAGGGGACCGTCCTGGGGCGTCGCGGCCGCGTGCACGTCGAGACCGCGGACGACGGCACCATCTGGGTCGGCGGCGACACCCTCACCACGATCAGCGGCTCCGTGCGTCTCTGAGGACGCACCGCGCGCCCGGGCCGGGGCGATGACACGGGAAGAGCCCGCACCCGGGGTGGGTGCGGGCTCCTCCGCTGTGGTCCGGCGTGACCGGTGGGGTCAGGCGACGCCCGTGACCTGGCAGAACTGGTGAGCGAGGTCCACCGGCTGGTTGCCGTGGTTCCAGCAGCCGGTCCGCTCCGTGGTGGTTTCCGACGACTCGTCGTGCGTCACGGTGACGTCCCAGTGGCCGGCCGCCACGATCGTGAAGCCGGGGGTGCCAGGCTGGGTGCCACCGTTCTGGTAGGCCTCGACGCAGTTCGGGTTGCCCGTCCCGGGCGTCTCCGGGTTCCACGCGTCGTGGGGGAGGTTCTGGCCGCCGGGGTTCTGGCAGAAGGTGCCGTCCTCGACCCACACCTCGGTGACGGTGGTCGTGTAGACGGTCGTGGTGGTGTCGGTGAGCTCGACGGTCCACTTCCGGGTCGGGTGGAGCCCGTCGACGACCCGGGTCGCGGTGGTGACCACCGTGCAGGTCGTCACGCCGTCGCCGAGGTCGGCGAAGCTGCCGCCGGCCTCGGCGCAGCTCGCGGTGCTGTCCGACGGGGACGCGCCGTGGTCGGCGAAGGCGGGGGCGGCGGTCATGCTGAGGGCGGCGCCGGCCAGGGCGAGCGCCCCGGCTCCTGCGGTGATGCGGGAGCGGATGGAGGGAGCCATGGATGTCCTTCTCGTTGTGTTCGGGGGCTGGGGGTCGGCAGATCGTGGCACGCGGGCACGGCCGGTCGAGACCGGCTTTCGTCCTCGGTTCCGATGGGTAGCCGGTGCGTCCCGCGGGGGCGGTGGCGGACGTCACAGGGCCGACGGGGCCGGCGACGACGACGCGCCCGCGCGGGCGGCGCCCCGCCTTTCTCGCGGTCCGCGGGACGGGTGTGCCGCGGACACCCGGGGGCCGACTAGCCTGAGGCCGTGCGCGCGTACCTCGACCTCGTCCAGCGGATCCTCGACGAGGGCACGCAGAAGGGCGACCGGACCGGCACCGGGACGCTGAGCGTGTTCGGTCACCAGATGCGGTTCGACCTCACCGCTGGCTTCCCGCTGGTCACCACGAAGAAGATCCACACGCGTTCGGTGTTCGGCGAGCTGCTGTGGTTCCTGCGCGGCGACACCAACGTGCGCTGGCTGCAGGAGCGCGGCATCACGATCTGGGACGAGTGGGCCGACGAGAACGGCGACCTCGGCCCGGTGTACGGCGCGCAGTGGCGCTCGTGGCCGACCCCCGACGGCGGGCACATCGACCAGCTCGCGCGGGTGATCGAGCAGGTCCGCACCAACCCCGACAGCCGCCGCCACATCGTCTCGGCGTGGAACCCGACCCAGGTCGACGACATGGCACTGCCGCCGTGCCACAGCCTCTTCCAGTTCTACGTCGACCCGCGGGACGGAGGCCGGCTCAGCTGCCAGCTCTACCAGCGCTCGGCCGACGTCTTCCTCGGCGTGCCGTTCAACATCGCCTCCTACGCCCTGCTCACCCACATGGTCGCCCAGGTGACCGGGCTGCAGGTCGGCGAGCTCGTGCACACGCTCGGTGACGCGCACCTCTACGCCAACCACCTCGAGCAGGCGCGCCTCCAGCTGACCCGCGAGCCGCGGCCGCTGCCGAGGCTGCTGCTCAACCCCGACGTCACCGAGATCGACGCCTTCGAGCTCGAGGACATCAGCGTCGAGGGCTACGACCCCCACCCCGCCATCAAGGCCCCGATCGCGGTCTAGGTCGAGAGTCGGTCCAGCACAGATGAGCACCCCTGCCGGGCGGCGGGTCACGATGGTGGCCGCGGTCGCCGAGAACGGCGTGATCGGCGCCGACGCCGACATCCCGTGGAAGATCCCCGAGGACTTCCAGCACTTCAAGGCGACCACGATGGGGCACGTCCTCGTGCTCGGCCGCACCACCCACGAGGGCATCGGCCGGCCCCTGCCCGGGCGCACCACGATCGTGCTGACCCGCGACCCGTCGTACACCGCCGAGGGGGTGGAGGTCGCCCACTCGATCACCGAGGCGCTCGAGCTCGCCGACCGGATCCTCGCCGACCAGCCGGCCGACCGGCAGGTGATGATCGGCGGGGGAGCAGCGGTCTACGACGCTGCGATGCCGTACGCCGACGAGCAGGTCATCTCCGAGGTCCCGCTCTCCCCGGAGGGCGACACCCACTACCCGGCCTTCAGCCCGAGGCGCTGGCGCGAGGTGCGCCGCGAGCCCCGCGACGGCTTCACCGTCGTGTGGTGGGAGCGGGTCTTCGCCTGCGGCGGCACGGCCTAGCGGCGGCGTCGCGACAGGCGTCACAGTCCGGCCCTTGTCCGGCCACCCCTTCTGGCGGCGCCTTGGTCGGTCCTGCCAAGGTGTCTCCATGGAGCTCCGCGTCTTCACCGAACCGCAGCAGGGTGCGACCTACGACGACCTCCTGGCCGTCGCGCTCGAGGCCGAGAAGCTGGGCTTCGGCGCCTTCTTCCGCAGCGACCACTACCTGCACATGGGCGGTGACGGGCTGCCCGGCTCCACCGACGCGTGGACGACGCTGGCCGGCCTGGCGCGCGACACCTCCACCATCCGGCTGGGCACGCTGATGACCAGCGCCACCTTCCGTTACCCGGGCGTGCTCGCCATCCAGGTCGCGCAGGTCGACCAGATGAGCGGCGGCCGCGTCGAGCTCGGCCTCGGCGCAGGCTGGTTCGAGGCCGAGCACACCGCCTACGGCATCCCCTTCCCGGACACCGGCGAGCGCTTCGAGCGCTACGCCGAGCAGCTCGAGCTGATCACCGGGCTGTGGACCACGCCGGTGGGGGAGCGCTACGAGTACGCCGGCAAGCACTACCAGCTCTCCGACAGCCCGGCCCTGCCGAAGCCGGCTCAGGACGGCGGCCACCGCGGCGGCGTACCGCTGCTCATCGGTGGCAAGGGGGCCCGCAAGACGCCGGCGCTGGCCGCGGCGTTCGCCGACGAGTTCAACCTGCCCTTCGTCGACGAGGAGTTCACCGGTCTGCAGTTCGGACGGGTGCGCCGCGCGGCGGAGGAGATCGGCCGCGACCCGCAGGACATCACCTGGTCGAACGCGCTGGTCCTCTGCGTCGGCGAGGACGAGGCGACCATCGCGCGCCGGGCCGCCGCGATCGGCCGTGAGGTCGACGAGCTGCGCCTCAACGGCCTCGCCGGCACGCCGGAGGAGGTCGTGGAGAAGATCAAGCGGTTCGAGGCGCTGGGCAGCCAGCGGATCTACCTGCAGGTCCTCGACCTGTCCGACCTCGACCACCTGCGGCTGGTGGCCGCGGAGGTCATGCCGCACGTCTGAGCAGGACGTGCCAGGTGCCGTGAGCGGTGCCGACGGGTGCCGTGGCCGGTGTCGTGACGGGTGCCGTGACCGGGACGTGACCGACTCGGCGGGGGCGGCGACGCGGTCATCCGGCGGCTTGGCGATAGGCTTGCCGACATGACTTCTGCACCCTTCGGCACCGTGCTGACAGCGATGGTCACGCCGTTCCACGAGGACGGCTCCGTCGACCTGGACGGGGTGCAGAAGGTCGCCAGGTACCTCGTCGACAACGGCAACGACGGCATCGTCGTCACCGGCACCACCGGCGAGTCGCCGACCACCACGGGCGCCGAGGACGGCGAGACCCTCGCCGCGGTCAAGGACGCCGTGGGCGACCGGGCCAAGGTCGTGGCCGGCGTCGGCACCAACGACACCCGGCACTCCGTCGAGCTGGCCGAGCAGGCCGCGAAGGTCGGCGCCGACTGCCTGCTGCTGGTGACGCCCTACTACAACAAGCCGAGCCAGGCGGGCGTGCTCAACCACTTCCGCCAGGTCGTCGCGGCCTCCGACGTCCCGGTCATGCTCTACGACGTCCCGGGGCGTACCGGCACCAAGATCGACCTGTCGACCTACCGCGCCGTCGCCGACTGGGAGACCGTCGTGGCGGTCAAGGAGGCCACCGGCGACCTGGCGCGCACCGCGCAGCTGGTCGACCTCGGCTTCAGCGTCTACTCCGGTGACGACGTGAACACGCTCGGCTACCTCGCCTACGGCGCGGTCGGTGTCGTGTCGGTCGTCGGCCACGTCGCCGGCAAGCAGCTGCGCGCGATGATCGAGGCCTTCCAGCGGGGCGACCACGCCGAGGCGTTGCGCATCCACACCTCGCTGGTCCCGGCCTTCGAGGCCGTGATGGCCGTGCCGAACTACGGCGCCACGACCGCCAAGGCCGCCATGCAGCTGCTCGGCGTGCTGGCCAACCGGCACGTCAGGTCGCCGTTGCTGGAGCTCGACGACGCGGAGGTCGCCGACCTCCGCGCAGGCCTCGAGGCGGCGGGCCTCCTCTGATGTCGCACCCGCACCCCGAGCTGTCCGCCCCGCCGGAGCTGCCCGCCAACGGCCTGCGGGTGATCCCGCTCGGTGGCCTCGGCGAGGTCGGCCGCAACATGACGGTCTTCGAGTACGACGGTCGGCTGCTCATCGTCGACTGCGGCGTGCTCTTCCCCGACGACCACCAGCCGGGCGTCGACCTGATCCTGCCGGACTTCGCTGCGATCCGGGACCGGCTCGACGCCGTCGAGGCGCTGGTGCTGACCCACGGCCACGAGGACCACATCGGCGCGACGCCGTACCTCCTGCGCGAGCGGCAGGACATCCCGCTGGTCGGCTCCGAGCTCACCCTCGCGCTGGTCAACTCCAAGCTGCGCGAGCACCGCCTGCGCCAGACGCCGTTCTACACGGTCAAGGAGGGCGACCGGATCTCCTTCGGTCCCTTCGACCTGGAGTTCGTCGCCGTCAACCACTCCATCCCGGACGCGCTCGCGGTCGCGATCCGCACCGGCGCCGGCCTCGTGCTGCACACCGGTGACTTCAAGATGGACCAGCTGCCGCTCGACGGCCGGATCACCGACCTGCGCGCGTTCGCGCGGCTGGGGGAGGAGGGCGTCGACCTCTTCCTCACCGACTCCACCAACGCCGAGGTCCCCGGCTTCACCACCGCCGAGCGCAAGATCACCCCGGTGCTCGAGCAGGCCTTCGCCGAGTCGGACCAGCGGATCATCGTCGCCTGCTTCGCCTCCCACGTGCACCGCGTCCAGCAGGTCCTCGACGCCGCGGTCAAGCACAACCGCAAGGTGGCGTACGTCGGCCGCTCGATGGTGCGCAACATGGCGATCGCCCGCGACCTGGGCTACCTCAAGGTCCCGCCCGGCGTCATGGTCGAGGCCAAGGAGCTCGCCGACCTCGCGCCGGAGCGCCAGGTGCTGATCTCCACCGGCTCGCAGGGCGAGCCGCTGAGCGCGCTGGCCCGGATCGCGCAGCGCAACCACAACTTCGTGCACCTCGAGGAGGGCGACACCGTCGTCCTCGCCTCCAGCCTGATCCCGGGCAACGAGAACGCCGTCTACCGAGTGATCAACGGCCTGGCCCGCCTCGGCGCCCGCGTCGTGCACAAGGGCAACGCGCTCGTGCACGTCAGCGGCCACGCCAGCGCCGGCGAGCTGCTCTACTGCTACAACATCGTCCGCCCGCGCAACGTGCTCCCCGTGCACGGCGAGGTCCGGCACATGCTCGCCAACGGCGACCTCGCCCGCCAGACCGGCGTCGAGAACGTCGTCTACGCCGAGGACGGCGTGGTGGTCGACCTCGTCGACGGCGTCGCGAAGGTCGTCGGCAAGGTCGAGTGCGGCTACGTGTTCGTCGACGGCCAGTCCGTCGGCGACGTCACCGAGTCCGAGCTCAAGGACCGCCGGATCCTCGGCGAGGAGGGCTTCGTCTCGGTGATCGTGGTCGTCGACTCCGTCGCCGGCAAGGTCTCCGCCGGCCCCGAGATCCACGCCCGAGGCCACGCCTGGGCCGACTCGGACTTCGAGGCGATCAAGCAGCCGATCGTGGATGCCGTCAACCGCGCGCTCGACGAGGGCAGCACCGACACCTACCAGCTCCAGCAGGTCGTGCGCCGCACCATCGGCCGCTGGGTCAGCAACACCCACAAGCGGCGGCCGATGATCATCCCGGTGGTCGTCGAGGCGTGAGGCGGGCAGGGTTTCACCACCTGGGTGGTGAAACTACGACTGAGCACACGAAATCAGGGGCGTCATCAGGGTGTTTCACCACCCAGGTGGTGAAACACCACACCCGCCGCACCCCCGCGCGTGTTGTCCCTGTGACACATGGGACTTGTGGGTAGGTTGTGAGCATGGCGACCCGTACGTCTTCCCCGACGGCGTCGCGCAGCAGGACCACCTCTTCCTCACGCTCGGGCGCGAAGAAGACGACCAGCTCGCGATCCCGTAGTACGACCTCCAAGAAGAAGCCACCGGCCAAGAAGTCGAGCTCGGCCCGGCGGCCGGCACCCCGTGCCGTCCGCAGCGGTCCCGGGCCGGTCTTCCGCACCTTCACCGCGATCGGTCAGGGCGTGGTCGCCCTCTGGCTCGCCTTCGCCCACATGGTCGGCGCGGTCACCCGCGGCATCGGCCACGGCGCGCGCGAGATCGAGCCGGAGCAGCGCCGCGACGGCTTCGGCCTCCTGCTCTGCGGGGTCGCCCTCGTCATCGCCGCCGCTGTCTGGTTCGAGGTCCCCGGCGGCGTCATGGACTTCACCCGCGCCGCGGTCTCCGGCACGGTCGGCAAGATCGGCTGGTTCGTCCCGCTGCTCGTCCTGCTCGCCGGTGGCCGGGTCATGCGCGACCCGATCGGCAACGGCCCGGTCGGTCGCCAGGTCATCGGCTGGACGGCGTTCTCGTTCGGCCTGCTCGGCATCGTCCACATCGCCAACGGCACCCCCGAGCCGGTCCAGGGCGACACCACCGCGCTCCGCGACGGCGGCGGCGCCGTCGGGTACGTCGTCTCGGCGCTCCTGCTCGACCTGCTCCGTTCGCCGGCGGTCGTGGTCGGGCTGCTCGCGCTGCTGGCCTTCTTCGGCGTCCTGGTGATCACCGCGACGCCGCTCTACCGGATCCCGGACCGGATGCGCGAGATCGGCGACCTGCTGCTGGGCCGCCACCACGACTACGACGGCGACGACACCCAGGCGCTGCGCCTCGACGACGTGTTCGAGCGCGAGGGTGACCCGGCGTACGACTCGCCGGTGCTCACCGAGCCGAAGAAGCGTCGCCGCAAGAAGGCCGAGCCGGACCCGTCCGTCGAGGAGTCGATGGAGCTGCGCGAGCCCATCGACGTGCCGCTCGTCGACGACGAGCCGGTCGACCCCGAGGCAGGCTCCAACGCCCTCATCGGCCGCCGCCTGGCCCAGGCCGGGGCGGCAGCCGCCACGCCGGACGAGACCGGCGACCTCGAGCCGCCGCCGCACGCCGACCTGCCGCAGCGCGTCGAGCAGCTCGCGCTGTCCGGCGACATCGTCTACACGCTCCCGGACCCCTCCGCCCTCAAGCCGGGCGACCCGCACCGCGCCCGTTCCAAGGCCAGCGACGAGGTCGTCGAACGGCTGCAGACCGTGCTCGACGAGTTCAACGTCGACGCGCAGGTCACCGGCTACACCCGTGGGCCGACGGTCACCCGCTACGAGATCGAGCTCGGCACGGGCGTCAAGGTCGAGAAGATCCTCGGCGTCCAGCGCAACATCTCCTACGCGGTCGGCTCCGAGGACGTGCGCATCCTCAGCCCGATCCCCGGCAAGTCCGCGGTCGGCGTGGAGATCCCGAACTCCGACAAGGAGATCGTCTCCCTCGGCGACGTCCTGCGGTCCAACGTCGCCCGCAACGACCACCACCCGCTGGTGGCCGGCCTCGGCAAGGACGTCGAGGGCGGCTTCGTCGTCGCGAACCTCGCGAAGATGCCGCACCTGCTCGTCGCCGGTGCCACCGGCTCCGGAAAGTCGAGCTTCATCAACTCGATGATCACCTCGGTGCTGATGCGCTCCACGCCCGACGAGGTGCGGATGATCATGGTCGACCCCAAGCGGGTCGAGCTGAACGCCTACGAGGGCGTGCCGCACCTGATCACGCCGATCATCACCAACCCGAAGAAGGCCGCCGAGGCCCTCGAGTGGGTGTGCCGCGAGATGGACATGCGGTACGACGACCTGGCGAACTTCGGCTTCCGCCACATCAACGACTTCAACAAGGCCGTCCGCGAGGGCAAGGTCGAGGTCCCGCCGGGCAGCGAGCGCACGCTCACGCCGTACCCCTACCTGCTCGTCATCGTCGACGAGCTCGCCGACCTGATGATGGTCGCCCCGCGCGACGTCGAGGGCTCGATCGTCCGGATCACCCAGCTCGCCCGCGCCGCCGGCATCCACCTGGTGCTCGCCACGCAGCGTCCGTCGGTCGACGTCGTCACCGGCCTGATCAAGGCGAACGTCCCGTCCCGACTGGCGTTCGCCACCTCCAGCCTCGCCGACAGCCGCGTCATCCTCGACACCCCCGGTGCCGAGAAGCTCGTCGGCCAGGGTGACGGGTTGTTCCTGCCGATGGGTGCGTCGAAGCCCATAAGAGTCCAGGGATCGTGGGTCAGCGAGCCGGAGATCCAGCAGGTCGTCAAGCACTGCAAGACCCAGCTCGAGCCGGTCTACCGCGAGGACGTCACCGCCCCGGCGGCGTCGAACAAGGTCCTCGACGACGACATCGGCGACGACATGGACCTGGTGGTCCAGGCGATCGAGCTGGTCGTGTCGACCCAGTTCGGCTCCACGTCGATGCTGCAGCGCAAGCTGCGCGTCGGCTTCGCGAAGGCCGGTCGCCTCATGGACATCCTCGAGAGCCGCGGCGTCGTCGGCCCGAGCGAGGGCTCGAAGGCCCGCGACGTCCTGGTCAAGCCCGATGAACTCGACTCCGTGATCATGACCATCCAGGGGGAGGCGTGACCCAGATGACCGAGCACCTGCCGTCCGATCTCGACGACCACGCCCCCGGGGAGCGCCCCGCCCCCGAGCCCGGCCACGCGGTAGAGGTACGCCGCAACGCCGGCCTCGCGGCGGGTGTCGGTGGGTTCGCCGCGCTGCTGACCGTGGCGTTCGCCGCACGCGCCTTCACCGGCGGCACGACGCTCGACTGGCTCGCCTTCGGCGTGCTGCTCGTGGTCACCGGCATCCACCTGGCCGCCCTCGCCGACAGCCGGGCGCCCCTGCTCATCGCCGACGAGCACGGCGTGCGGCTGCGCCAGGGCGCGCTGTGGCGCGGCGTCGCGTGGGACGAGGTCGACTGCCTCGAGCACCTCCCGCGCCGCGGCCTGCTGCGCGACGGCCACCTCCTGGTCGACGGGTACGACGACCAGCAGCTCGTGGTCCCGCTGACGCTGGCCACCCGCGTGGTCGGTGCGTCGGCCGAGTCGCTCAGCGACGTGCTCGCCGACCTGGCCGACGGCCGTGCCGACGTCGTCGAGGTCGTCCCGGGCGGTGTCGACGAGGACGAGCCGCGCCGCGACTCCGTGCCCAGCCTGAGCGACCTCTACGGCGACGAGGCCGGCACGCCGGGCGAGCGGCGGGGGATCGCCGCCCGGGTCGCCGCCGGCCTGATGGGCCGCGACGCGGTGCAGGACGAGCTCGACGAGGACAGCGCCGAGGACAGCGCCGAGGACGTCGACGAGAACAGCGACGCTGACTTCGACGGTGACCGCGCCGAGGACCGGACCGAGGACCGCACCGAGGACCGCACCGAGGACCGCACCGAGGACCGCACCGGCTTCGTCCGGGATGGTGCCGTCGACGACGTCGAGGACACCGTGGTGCGCGGAGAGGCACTCGTCGTGCCTGACGAGGACCTGGCCGCCGCCCCGGGGCCGGCCGAGGTCGACCGGCTCCGCTCGCGGATGTCGTGGATCCGGCGCTCCGCCGGCGCCGCCCCGGCCGCTGCCGCCGACAGCGCTGACGCGGAGCCCACCGACGAGATCGTGGTCGCCGACGTCGAGCGCTACGACGAGGCCGGCACCGACGAGATCGAGGCGGTCACCGACGAGGCAGGGGAGGCCGACGAGCCCCCGGCCCCCGGCCGCCCGACGGTCCTGTCCGCGCGCGTCGAGGTGCAGGCACAGCCGCGCGCCCACGCGGCGCCGGTGCTGCCCGACGTGCCGGCGCAGCCCGAGGAGTCCGTCACGGTCGTGCTCGACGACCTCGCGGTCCGCCCGGCCGCGGACCCGGTCATCGGCCCGGAGGTCCAGGCGGCCCGTGACCGCCTGCGCCTCACGATCGACCAGCTCTCCGAGCGCACCCGCATCCGTCCGCACGTCATCGAGGCGATCGAGGTCGACGACTTCGGCCCGTGCGGCGGCGACTTCTACGCCCGCGGCCACCTGCGCACTCTGGCCCGCGTGCTCGGCATCGACGCCGCGCCGCTGGTGGCTGCCTACGACGAGCGCTACGCCCACGCGCCGGTCGACCCGCGCCGTGTGTTCGAGTCCGAGCTCGCCACGGGCGCCGGCGGCGCGATCCGCAGCACCCGCGGGGGCCGCAACTGGTCGGTCCTGATCGCTGCCGTCATGGGCGCGGTCCTGGTGTGGTCGATCGCCCGGCTGGTCATGGGCGGCCCCGCCCCGGTCGGGGAGGAGCCGGTGCTCAACCAGAGCGGCGGCATCACGCAGATGACGACCAAGGGCACGCCGGTGAAGCTGCGGCTCACCGCGGCCGGCGGCGGTGCCACGCTCAACGTCCGCGACGCCGACGGCAAGATCGTCTTCGAGGGCAACCTCGCCTTCGGCCAGTCCAGCGAGCTCAAGGTCGTGCCGCCGATCCGGATCTACAGCACCGACGGCTCGGTCACCTACGCGGTGGGCGACGCGGAACCGCAGGCGCTCGGTGAGACCGGCGTCGAGGTCACCAAGACGGTCATCGCGGCCCGGAAGGGCTCCTGAGCCGCCGGGGAGTGCCGCAGGTCACGCCGGCGCCCCGGGAATCCCGGCCCGGGGCGGATCGCCGGTATCCTCGACCGGACATGACCAGCACTCCCACCCCCGTCTCGGTTGCCCTGCTCACCCTCGGGTGCGCCCGCAACGACGTCGACTCCGAGGAGCTCGCCGGCCGACTGGCCGCTGACGGGTTCGCGCTGGTCGACGACCCCGAGGACGCCGACACGGTCGTGGTGAACACGTGCGGCTTCGTCGACGCCGCGAAGAAGGACTCGATCGACACCCTGCTCGCCGCGGCCGACCTCAAGGAGACCGGCCGCCCGCAGGCCGTCGTGGCCGTCGGCTGCCTGGCCGAGCGGTACGGCGAGGAGCTGGCCTCCTCGCTGCCCGAGGCCGACGCCGTGCTGGGCTTCGACGATTACCAGGACATCTCCGGCCGGCTGCGGTCGATCCTCGCCGGCGACAAGCCGCACCCGCACACGCCGCGCGACCGCCGGCTGCTGCTCCCGATCAGCCCCGCCGAGCGGCAG
>NZ_VLJQ01000085.1:0-35817 GCF_007829375.1 Nocardioides sp. J9
CGGCGCCCCGCGCCGAAGGCGCGTCGACGAGGGCCCGCGGGCCGAGCGCAGCGAGTGCCCGTGCGGCCCTCGTCGACAGGCGACGCGCTCGCGCAGACTAAGAGAGGTCGAGGCCGGGGTAGAGCGGGTGCTTGTCGAGCAGCTCGGCGCTGGCGGCGCGGACCTTGTCGGCGACGCCGTCGGCGAGGACGTAGGACGCCTTCGACGGGGCACCGGCGGAGGTGGTGCCGGGCGTGGTGCTCTTCAGGACCTCGGTGATGAGGTCGGCGACCGCGTCGAACTCCGCTGCGCCGAAGCCGCGGCTGGTCAGGGCGGGGGTGCCGATCCGGATGCCGGAGGTGTACCACGCGCCGTTCGGGTCGGCGGGGACCGAGTTGCGGTTGGTGACCACGCCGGCCTCGAGCAGGGCGGACTCGGCCTGGCGGCCGGTGAGGCCGTACGAGCTGACGTCGAGCAGCACGATGTGGTTGTCGGTGCCGTCGGTGACGAGCTTGGTGCCGCGCTTCTGCAGGCCCTCGGCGAGCGCCTTGGCGTTGTCGGCGATGTTCTGGGCGTAGGTCTGGAAGGCGGGCGTGCGGGCCTCGGCGAAGGCGACGGCCTTGGCGGCCATCACGTGGGAGAGCGGGCCACCGAGCACCATCGGGCAGCCGCGGTCGACGCTGGGGGCGTACTCCTCGGTGGCGAGGATGAAGCCGCCGCGCGGGCCGCGCAGGGACTTGTGCGAGGTGCTGGTGACGACGTGGGCGTGGGGCACCGGGTCCTCGTCGCCGGTGAACACCTTGCCGGCGACCAGGCCGGCGAAGTGCGCCATGTCGACCATGAGGGTGGCGCCCACCTCGTCGGCGATCTCGCGCATCTTGGCGAAGTTCACGCGACGCGGGTAGGCGGAGTAGCCGGCGACCAGGATGAGCGGCTTGAACTCCTTGGCCTTGGCGCGCAGGGCGTCGTAGTCGAGGAGACCGGTCTCCGGGTCGGTGCCGTACTGGTTCTGGTGGAACATCTTGCCGCTGATGTTCGGGCGGAAGCCGTGGGTGAGGTGGCCACCGGCGTCGAGGCTCATGCCGAGCAGGCGCTGGTTGCCGAGCTCGTGGCGCAGCTTCTCCCAGTCGGCCTCGGTGAGGTCGTTCATGTTCTTCACGCCGGCGTCCTTGAGCCAGGGACCCTCGACGCGGTGGGCGAGGATCGCCCAGTACGCCGTCAGGTTGGCGTCGATGCCGGAGTGCGGCTGGACGTAGGCGTACTCGGCACCGAAGAGCTCGCGGGCGTGCTCGGCGGCGAGCGCCTCGACGGTGTCGACGTTCTGGCAGCCGGCGTAGAAGCGGTGGCCGACGGTGCCCTCGGCGTACTTGTCGCTGAACCAGGTGCCCATGGTGAGGAGCACGGCGGGCGAGGCGTAGTTCTCGCTCGCGATCAGCTTGAGCGACGCCCGCTGGTCGGCGAGCTCCTGGCGCGTGGCGTCCGCGATGCGGGGCTCGACGGAGGAGATGACCTCGAGCGCCTGGCGGTATGCGCTGCTGACGAGTTCGCCGTTGAGGGAGTTGTCGCTCATGGTCCACAGCGTAGTGGTGCGCGGTGCCGCTCCTGCTCGGGCCGGGTCCGGTGGCGATCACGGATGCCGGAGAGGGCTCGGGCGGTGTGACGTGCATCGCAGGCCCCGCGCGATCACGGTGCAAACCGTGACCTTTCGTCCACATCGCAAGATGCGTGTCCACAAAATGAGATTCCGATTTGGTGGCGCCGCGTCCGAAGGATGAGACTCATTGACATGGTCACTGCTGCTACCCATGCGCACCTCGTGGTACGACGCCACGTGGACTTCGGGCGCACCCGCAGCATGATGTGTTGGCCCCGCTGATCACGCCGACCGCCATTCTCCGAGCCACGCGCCGCTGACCCTGCCGCGCGCCCATCAGCGAAGGACCTCCTCTCCGCATGCCTGACCTGCGCTACAAGCCCGAGCCGGCCAAGTTCACCGAGATCCCGCGCCCCCGGCGCGCCGAGGGCCAGTGGGCGCTCGGGTACACCGAGCCGCTCAACAAGAACGAGCAGTCCAAGAAGGACGACGACCCGCTCAACGTGCGCGACCGGATCCTCCACATCTACTCCAAGCGCGGCTTCGACTCGATCGACCCCGCCGACCTGCGCGGCCGGTTCCGCTGGATGGGCCTCTACACCCAGCGCAAGCCCGGGATCGACGGCGGCCGGACCGGCGCCCTGGAGGAGGAGGAGCTCGACGACCGCTACTTCATGCTCCGGGTCCGTTCGGACGGCAAGCTGCTCTCCCCCGCTGCCGTGCGCGCGCTGGGCCAGATCGGCGTCGACTTCGCCCGCGACACCGCGGACGTGACCGACCGGCAG
Organism: Nocardioides sp. J9; assembly: GCF_007829375.1. Taxonomy (NCBI): domain Bacteria; kingdom Bacillati; phylum Actinomycetota; class Actinomycetes; order Propionibacteriales; family Nocardioidaceae; genus Nocardioides; species Nocardioides sp. J9. The sequence continues at coordinate 2,359 of NZ_VLJQ01000085.1, forward strand.
AACATCCAGTACCACTGGATCGAGATCGAGAACGTCCCGGAGATCTGGGAGCGCCTCGACGCCGTCGGCCTGCACTCCCTCGAGGCGTGCGGCGACTCCCCGCGCCCCTTCCTCGGCTCGCCGGTCGCCGGCGTCGCCAAGGACGAGATCATCGACGGCACGCCCGCGCTGGAGGAGATCGAGCGCCGCTACATCGGCAACAAGGACTTCTCGAACTTCCCGCGCAAGTTCAAGACCGCCGTCACCGGTCACCCCGGCCAGGACGTCTCCCCCGAGACCAACGACGTCTCCTTCGTCGGCACCGTCCACCCCGAGCTCGGCCCCGGCTTCGACGTGTGGGTCGGCGGTGGCCTGTCGACCAACCCGATGCTCGCCCAGAAGCTCGGCGTGTGGATCCCGCTCGACGAGGTCCCCGACGTGTGGGCCGGCGTCGCCGGCATCTTCCGTGACTACGGCTACCGCCGCCTGCGCTCGCGGGCCCGCCTGAAGTTCCTGGTCGCCGACTGGGGCGTGGCGAAGTTCCGCGAGGTCCTCGAGAACGAGTACCTCGGGAAGAAGCTGGTCACCCTGGCCTCCCCGGAGTCGCCGGCGGGACACCGCGACCACGTCGGCGTGCACGAGCAGAAGGACGGCCGTTTCTACATCGGCGTCGCCCCGACCGCCGGTCGCGTCTCCGGCTCGCTGCTGGTGGCGCTGGCCGACCTCCTCGAGGAGTACGGCGTCACCGGCGCCCGCCTCACGCCGTACCAGAAGATCGTGCTGATCGGTGTGGACGGCGACAAGGTGGAGCCGCTGCTCGACCGCCTCGACGAGATCGGCCTCAGCGGTCGGCCCTCCGCGTGGCGCCGCAACACGATGGCCTGCACCGGCATCGAGTTCTGCAAGCTGGCGATCGTCGACACCAAGAACCGTGCCCGCGACCTGGTCGACGAGCTCGAGCGCCGCTTCCCGGACCTCGACACCCCGATCACGATCAACGTCAACGGCTGCCCGAACGCCTGCGCCCGCACCCAGGTCGCCGACTTCGGCCTCAAGGGCCAGCTCGTCGTCGACGAGAACGGCGAGCAGGTCGAGGGCTTCCAGGTGCACCTCGGCGGCGCGATCGGCCTGCGGGCCAACTTCGGTCGCAAGCTGCGCGCGCACAAGGTGACCAGCGAGGGCCTGGACGACTACGTGACCGCGGTGGTGACGAACTACCTGGCCGACCGCACCGAGGGCGAGGCCTTCGACGCGTGGGTGCACCGCGCCGACGAGGATCTGCTGCGCGGCGAGAAGGTGCTCGAGACGAGGACGCTGGAGTCGGTCTGATGTCGGAGGAGTCGGTGTCGCGGAGGGCAGTTCCCTACCACTGCCCGTTCTGCGGTGAGACCGACCTCTGGCCCAACGAGCCGGCCGGCTGGCAATGCCGGGGCTGTCGCCGGGTCTTCAAGGTCGAGCTGCTCGGCCTGATGCCCGCCCCCACCCGAACCACTGACGTAGAAGGAGGTGCCTGATGACTGCTCCCGCCACCGCTGCTGCCCGGAGCTACCGGGGCACCCACACCGAGGGCCGCTCCCCGGAGGAGCTGCGCGAGCTGGTCTCGCACTGGGGTGCCGAGCTCGAGCTCGCGCCCGCCGAGGTCATCATCGAGTGGGCCGCGGCCACGTTCGGTGAGCGCTTCTGCATCACCTCCTCGATGGGCGACGCCGTGCTGGCGCACCTCGCGGAGAAGGTCGTCCCCGGGGTCGACGTGGTCTTCCTCGACACCGGCTACCACTTCGTCGAGACCATCGGGACCCGCGACGCGGTGCAGGCGACGATGGACGTCAACCTGCTCACCATCACCCCGGTGCAGTCCGTCGCCGAGCAGGACGCGGCGTACGGCCCGGAGCTCTACAAGCGTGACCCCGACCTGTGCTGCGCGCTGCGCAAGGTCAAGCCGCTGGCCGACTCGCTCGCCCGGTACGACGCCTGGGCGACCGGCCTGCGCCGCGCGGAGACGCACAACCGGGTGATCGCCCCGGTGATCGGCTGGGACGCCAAGAAGCAGAAGGTGAAGGTCTCCCCGATCGCCCGGTGGAGCGACGAGCAGGTCGAGCGCTACATCGCCGAGAACGGCGTGCTCGTGAACCCGCTCGTGTACGACGGATACCCGTCCATCGGCTGCGCGCCGTGCACCCGTCGGGTCGCCCCCGGCGAGGACCCGCGCAGTGGTCGCTGGGCCGGGACCAACAAGACCGAGTGCGGGATCCACTCATGACGAGGACGTCATCGGACCGCACCAGGGACGAAAGGGGTAACTCCTGATGGCTGCGCCCGCACTCATCGCCCTCGCCCACGGCAGCCGCGACCCGCGTTCGGCTGCCACCATCACGGCGCTCGTCGACGCCACCAAGGCGCTGCGACCCGACCTGCGCATCGAGAGGGCGTTCCTCGACCGCTCGAAGCCGGGCTTCCAGACGGTGGTGGACCGGCTGGTGAAGGCGGGTCACGAGGAGATCGTCGTCGTACCGCTCCTGCTCGTGGAGGCCTTCCACGCCCAGGTCGACGTCCCGGAGATCATCGCCGAGGCCACGTCGCGCCACCCCGGCCTGAAGATCCGCGCGACCGAGGTCCTCGGGCTCGAGGCGCGCTTCCTCGAGGTGCTCGACGAGCGCCTGCGCGAAGCGCTGCGGGCCGCGCGGGTGCGCGAGCTCGACGCGCTGGTGCTCGCGGCCGCCGGCACGTCCGACCCGCTCGCCAACCAGGCGGTCGCCCGCGCCTTCCGCGCCGAGGGTCGCCGCCACATCGCCGNGCCGCGCGGGTGCGCGAGCTCGACGCGCTGGTGCCGGCGGCCTACGCCACGAGCGCCCCGCCGGCGACCGGCGAGGCCGTGCGCGCCTTCCGCGCCGAGGGTCGCCGCCACATCGCCGTCGCGTCGCTCTTCCTCGCCCCCGGCAGTCTGGTCGACCGGGCCACCGAGCTCGCCCTCGAGGCCGGTGCCGTCGCGGTGTCCGAGCCGCTCGGGGCCCACCCGGAGGTCGCCCGCACGATCCTGGCCCGCTACGCCGTCGGCGCGGTCGAACTCGTCCCGGTCTGAGCGACCACACCTGACACCAGCAACGACGACGGCGCCGGTCCCCCACAGGACCGGCGCCGTCGTCGTCCCCCGACCAGCTGCTCGACGTCAGGGGATGTTGCGTCGCACCTCCACCCGGACGGCGCGGTCCCGGCCCGCACCGCCGTCGCCGGTGTCGCGGCCCGCCCCACCGTCGAGCACGTCGGCCCCGGCGTTGCCCCACAGCCGGTCGTTCCCGGCGCCGCCGACCAGTCGGTCGTTCCCGGCGCCGCCGACCAGTCGGTCGTTGCCCCCGTCGCCCCGCAGCTGGTCGTTGCCCCCGTCGCCCCGCAGCTGGTCGTTGCCGCCGTCGCCGAGCAGCACGTCGTTCCCGCTCCCACCACGGACGACGTCGTGGCCGGTCCCGGCCCGCACCACGTCGTTGCCGGCGCCACCGTCGACCCGGTCCGCGCCGGCGTCCCCGAAGATCCGGTCGACGCCGGCTCCGCCGGTCAGGACGTCGTTGCCCGTACCCCCGCGGAGCTGGTCGTCTCCCGCCCCGCCGTCGAGGACGTCGTCGCCCGTTCCGCCATCGAGCCGGTCGCTGCCTGCCCCGCCGTCGAGGACGTCGTTGCCCACACCCCCGGCGAGCCGGTCGTCGCCGCCACCGCCACGCAGGGTGTCGTTGCCACCGTTGTCACCGGTGCCGCCGTCCAGCACGTCGTCACCGTCCAGCCCCTCGAGGAGGTCCGCACCGCCCAGGCCCTGGATGGTGTTGGGTCCACCCGTCCCGGTCAGCAGGTCGTCGTGCTCGCTGCCGACCAGGTTCTCCAGGCCACTCAGCTCGTCGGCACCGGCACCGCCGGTCGCCCGTCCCGTCTCGAGGTGCACCTCGACGGCGGCCGGAGCCGAGGCGTACGAGACCGTGTCCACTCCGTCGCCGCCGTCGATGGTGTCGTTGCCGAGGCCGCCCTCGAGCACGTTGGGCCCGGGGTTGCCCACGATGGTGTCGTCTCGGTCGCTGCCCATGACGTTCTCGATCTCCGGCAGGGTGTCGGTCCAGGTCGAGCCCGCTCCCTCCTGGAGGACCAGGTCGACCTCCACGGCCGAGGGCGCGGCAGAGTAGTCGACCGTGTCCGTGCCGTCACCCCCGACGAGGAGGTCGTCTCCCCCGGTACCTCCGGCGATCAAGTCGTCACCCAGGAAGCCGTAGAGCGCTTCCGCCCCGGGGCTCCCGACCAGCACGTCGTCACCCGTCGTGCCGAAGATGGTCTCGAAGGCCGCGACCTGGTCGGTGCCATGGCCGCTGGCGGTCCCGGCACCCAGGTCAAGGTGCACACTGCCGAGCTCGTTGACCATCGCGAAGTTCAGCAGGTCCATCCCCGGGCCGCCGTCGAGCACGTCGTCGCCGGCGCCGGACTCGATCGTGTCGTCACCACCATGACCGTGCACGATGTCGTCGCCGACCCACCCCACCAGGCTGTCATTGCCGTCCTGCCCGAGCAGGGTGTCGTCGCCGGCGTGTCCACGGAGGATGTCGTTGCCCGCCCCGCCATCGATGCGGTCGTCCCCGTCCTGGGCATTCACGACGTCCTCGCCCGCACCCGCGCAGATCACGTCATCCCCCGAGGTACCGAAGATGACGTCCCTGCCCGGCGTACCCAGCACCACGTGGTCCGGTCCGGGGACGGTCCAGGAGACACCGGGCGTGTAGCCCGGCTCCGTGCTGAGATCGATGGTGACCTCGAGGCCGAAGCAGGTCTCCGCCGCGTGGGCAGGCGGCGCCGCAGCAGCCACCACCCCTCCCGCCGCCAGGAGCACGGCCACCGGGCCGATCCGGAGGGTCTGGTGACGCCTTGCTGAGGTGTTCATGGCGCCGGACGCTAGCCAGTGGCCCGACCTGTCGACCGGGGAACGACCGGACGTTGGGGCCCTACAAATAGGCCTCATCAGGCCGGGCAGCCCCACGAAGACCTACCCGACGAGCTACCCGACGAGCTGCCGGACCAGGTGCTCGAGGGTCGCCTCCGGGTCCGCGGTCAGGCCGCCGTGCACCGGGCTCGGCTGCACCACGGTGCTCCGCGGCGCCTTGAGCAGGCCGAACCGGGTGCCGAGGTCCTCCCGGGCCTCCCGGGTGCCGTAGGCCGTCGCCCGCAACGCCGCGCCGTAGGCCGCCTGCTCCTCACCCCGGCAGATCCGGTCGGCCGACGCGAGCGCGCCCCTGACCGACGCCAGGTCGAGCGCCCCGTGCAGCGCTCGCAGCCGGTCCTCGTCGACCACCGTCCGCACCCCGAGGAAGTCGCGCTGCGGACAGTGCAGCACCACCCCGACGTTGACGAACTCCTCCCGCTCCACCCGCGGCACGCACCGCAGCGTCACGTACTGGTAGGCGTCGAGGCGCGTCCCCGGCGCCCTGTCGGCACTCACGCGGCCCCTCCCGGCAGCCAGGGCCGACCGCCATCACGGCGGGGGGGGAGGGCGGACACGTAGCGGGCCCGCAGCTCCTCCGGCGTCTCAGCGCCCGGAACCGGCTCCCACCACACGTCCGGCACGTCGTCGAGCACCGCGGCCAGGGCGTCGTCGTCGAGCAACGCCGCAGCCCGCTCGTCCTGCGCCCGCGCCTGCTCCGCGAAGCCGCGGAGCACGTGCTCGGAGATGTCGTAGGGCTGGGCCGCGAACCGCGTCGGGTCGCCGGGGCCGCCCGGCCAGGAGTGGTGGAAGTAGAGCGAGGCACCGTGGTCGATCGCGTGCACCGTGCCGCCCCACACCAGCAGGTTGGGGTTGCGCCAGCTCCGGTCGACGTTGGCGGCGAACGCGTCCAGCCACAGGATCCGGCCGGCCAGGTCCGGGTCCGGCACCGTCGACGGGTCGAACCCGAAGGCGCCGGGCAGGAAGTCGATGCCCAGGTTCGGTCCCGCGCTCGCGCGGATCAGGTCCTGCACCTCCTCGTCGGCCTCGTAGCGGGCGATGTCCGGGTCGACGTCCAGGACGACCTGGTCCGGCGTCGGGATGTCGAGCAGGCGCGCGAGCCCGGCGACGACCACCTCGGCGACCAGCACCCGCGGCCCCTGCCCCGCGCCGCGGAACTTGCAGACGTAGGTGCCGAGGTCGTCGGCCTCGACGATCCCCGGCAGGCTGCCGCCCTCGCGTAGCGGCGTCACGTAGCGCAGGACGCGGGCGTGCTCCAGCGCGCTCACAGCGGCTGCTCGCCGGCCAGGCGCTGCTTCTCGTGCTCGACGTCGAAGTCGGCCTCCGGCCAGGACAGGTCGAAGGACCGCAGCGCGTCGACCAGCAACGTGCCGATCGCCAGGTTGCGGTACCACTTCTTGTCCGCCGGGATGACGTGCCAGGGCGCGACCTCGGTGTTCGTGCGCTCGATCGCCAGCTCGTAGGCCTCCTGGTACGCCGGCCACAGCTCGCGCTCGTCGACGTCGCCCGGGTTGTACTTCCAGTGCTTGGCCGGGTCGTCCAGCCGGGCGAGGAGGCGCTCCCTCTGCTCCTCGGCCGAGATGTGCAGCATGCACTTGATCATCGTGGTGCCCTGCTCGACCAGCGCCGACTCCCAGTCGTTGATCGCGTCGTAGCGCCGACGGATCTCCTCCGGCGACGCCAGCTCCCGCACGCGTCCGATCAGGACGTCCTCGTAGTGGGACCGGTCGAAGACACCGACGAGGCCCTCGGGCGGCAGCGCCTTCTCGATGCGCCACAGGAAGTCGTGGCTGAGCTCCTCCTCGGTCGGGGCCTTGAAGGAGGTGATCCGCACGCCCTGCGGGTCCATCAACCCGACCGTGGACCGCAGGGTTCCGCCCTTGCCGGAGGTGTCCATTCCCTGCAGCACGAGCAGGACCGAGCGGTGCCCGCCGGCGCGACCGTCGGCGAAGAGCCGCTCCTGCAGCTCGGCCAGCTCCGGGGCGAGGGAGGCCAGCGCGGCCGCGCCGTCGGCCTTCTTGCCGTCGAAGCCCGGTGCGGCGTCGGTCTCGATCGCGGACAGGTCGACCGGGCCGGGCGGGACCCGCAGGTGGGCGGTCAGCTCTGAGACCGGGAACGCAGCCATGCGGCGAGACTAGTGGGCCTGCCCACCACGACGGTCGACCAGCGGCGGCGTCGACGACCAGGGGAAGTCGATCCACGCCTCGGTACGACGCCAGACGTACTCAGGGCGGATCACCGTCCACGGCTTCTCGTAGATCACGGCGGTGCGGGCCTCGGCGACGTGGTCGGCGAAGAAGTCCCGGACCACCTCGAGGGTCTTGCCGGTGTCCGCCACGTCGTCGGCGATGAGCACCTTCATCCCGGTGAGGTCGATCGCCGCGGGCGTCGGCGGCAGCATCATCGGCACGTCCAGCCGCTCGTTCACGCCGGTGTAGAACTCGACGTTCACCGCCGACAGATTCTTCACGTCCAGCGCGTAGCCGAGCCCCATCGCCAGGCCGAGGCCGCCGCGGGCGATCGCGAGCACGATGTCGGGCTCGAAGCCGTCGTCCACGACCTGCTGGGCGAGGTCGCGCACCGCGGTGCCGAACAGCTCGTAGGTGAGGACTTCGCGTTCCGGTGCGGCGGTGGCGTCAGGGGTCACCGGCACATTGTGCGCCACCGCCGGCCGGAGGTCAGTACTCGTCCTCCTGCAGCGCCAGCTCCTGGCGCACGACCGCGTAGGCGAGCCCGGCGGAGTAACCCTTGCGGGCCAGCATGCCGACCAGGCGCCGGGCGGCGACCTGCTCGTCGAGCCCCTTCATGCTCCGCAGCTTGCGCCGCACCAGCTGCCGGGCGGCCGCCTCCTCGTCACCGGGGTCGACCTCGGCCAGGACCTCCTTGGCCGTCTCGTCGGCGATCCCCTTGCGCCGCAGCTCCACGGCGATGGCCGAGCGCGCCAGCCCGCGGCTGCGCTGCCGGCTCTCCACCCACGCCCGGGCGAACGCCTCGTCGTCGACCAGCCCGACCTCCTCGAACCGGTCGAGCAACCGGGTCGCGACCTCCTCGGGCACGTCCTTCTTCGCCAGCCGGTCCTCGAGCTCCTTGCGGCTGCGGGCCTTGATGCTCAGCTGGTCGAGCAGGATCTTGCGCGCGACCGACTCCGGGTCCGCGTCTTCGCCCGGCCGGTCTGCCGGGGGCTCTTCTGCCTTGCGCACGTCAACCCCTGCCTCTCGTCGCTCTCGTCAGTCTGGTGGTCGGCCTGGCTCTTCGGGTGGATCTGGGTGGTTGGTCGGGTGGGTCTGGGTGGGTGGTCTGGCGTGTGGTCGGTCCGGGTGTCGCCGGTGCCTGCCGGGCTGTGCCCCGCGGCTCGGAGCGGGGACCCCGCCGCCGGCCCCCTCCCCTGCCTGATGCTGACCTGCCGTGCNCGCCGCGAGGCACACCCGCCCGGCACCGGCGCCACCGGAAGCCTCGAGCCTGGTCGCAGCGAAGCCCCGGCGGTTGAGGTGCGAGGCGCCCCGGCGCCGAGCCTCGAAACCACCGGGCCCGGTCCTCCGAACTGTGCCGGGCTGATCTGGTCCCGAGGCTGGCGTGCGGGGTGTGGTCGGTCCTGGCGCCGCCGGCGCCTCCCGGGCCGCGCCCCGCAGCTCGGAGCGGGGACCCCGCCACCGGCCCCCTCCCACGAGCCAAGCTGGCCTGCCGTGCGCCGGCGGCACCCCGACATCGCCGCAGGGCACACCCGTCCGGCACCAGCGCCACCCGAAACCTCGAGCCTGGTCGCAGCGAAGCCCCGGTGGTTGAGGTGCGRGGCGCCCCGGCGCCGAGCCTCGAAACCACCGGGCCCGGTTTCCGGGGCTGTGCCCGGTCACCGTCCGGCGCAGCGGGCCCGGTGGTTTCGAGGCTCCTCGCTAGCGCTCGTCGCACCTCAACCACCGGAGAGGCTCCTCGCTAGCGCTCGTCGCACCTCAACCACCGGCAAGGCACCTCGCCAGCGCTCGTCGCACCTCAACCACCGGGTTCCCAGCGGCTGTCCTACCGCCAGGCGGAGGCTGGGCCTACGCACGCCAACGCGGCGCGGCAGCGTGTCGCCCTGCGGGCGACACGCTCGCGCCATCAGAACGAGTCGACGCCGATCGGCTCGTCGGAGAGCTCGTCGCCCTCCATGGTCGGGGTGACGCCGAGCTTCTCGAGGATCTTCTTCTCCAGCTCGTTGGCCAGGTCGGGGTTGTCCTTGAGGAAGTTGCGGGCGTTCTCCTTGCCCTGGCCGAGCTGGTCGCCCTCGTAGGTGTACCAGGCGCCGGCCTTGCGGATGAGGCCGGCCTCGACGCCCACGTCGATGAGGCCGCCCTCGCGCGAGATGCCCTTGCCGTACATGATGTCGAACTCGGCCTGCTTGAACGGCGGGGCGACCTTGTTCTTCACGACCTTGACCCGGGTGCGGTTGCCGACCATGTCGGTGCCGTCCTTGAGGGTCTCGATGCGGCGCACGTCGAGGCGGACCGAGGAGTAGAACTTCAGCGCGCGACCACCGGTGGTGGTCTCGGGCGAGCCGAACATGACGCCGATCTTCTCGCGGAGCTGGTTGATGAAGATGGCGGTGGTCTTGGACTGGTTGAGGGCACCGGTCATCTTGCGCAGCGCCTGGCTCATGAGGCGGGCCTGGAGGCCGACGTGGCTGTCACCCATCTCGCCCTCGATCTCGGCGCGGGGCACGAGCGCGGCGACGGAGTCGATGACGATGAGGTCGAGGGCGCCGGAGCGGATCAGCATGTCGGCGATCTCGAGGGCCTGCTCACCGGAGTCGGGCTGCGAGACCAGGAGGGCGTCGGTGTCGACGCCGAGGGCCTTGGCGTAGTCGGGGTCGAGCGCGTGCTCGGCGTCGATGAAGGCGACGATGCCGCCGGCAGCCTGGGCGCTGGCGACGGAGTGCAGCGCGACCGTGGTCTTACCGCTGGACTCCGGACCGTAGATCTCCACGACGCGGCCGCGCGGCAGGCCGCCGATGCCGAGCGCGACGTCGAGCGCGATGGATCCGGTGGGGATCACGTCGAGCGGGGCGCGCGAGTCGTCGCCCAGGCGCATGACCGAGCCCTTGCCGTACTGCTTCTCGATGCTGAGCAGCGCCGTCTCGAGCGCCTTCTGCCGGTCGTCTCCAGCCATGGTCCCTACCGTCCTTCGGTGTCGTGGTGAGCCAGGTACATCGGCGACGTTAGGGCGAGGTCCCGACACAACCTGGTCAGTCGTGTCGTGGGTGTGGACAAGCTCGTCCCGGCGTCGTACCTGTGGACGGTTGCGGGACGCCTCCGGTGTGGCCGGTGGGCGTCCGTGACCGCCGTGGGTACGACACTAGCCGAACACGTGTTCGAAGTCGTCCTACGCGGCCCGGCGTGTCGGCTCCGGCGCGTCGCGGGAGGTCTGCTGGGCGGCGCGCAGGGCCGAGCCGAGGACGCCGGCGACGAGGAGCAGGCTGGTGAGGGCGAGGGCCGGGTAGTCGGCGGCGCCCACGATGACACCGGCCAGGGCGCCGGCCACGGCGGCGGTGAGGCCCATGACGAGGTCGGAGGTGCCCTGCACGTCGGTGCGGGCCTCGAGCGGCGCGTGCTCGGCGACCATCGTGGAGGCGGAGACCATCGACAGCGACCAGCCGAGCCCGAGCAGGAAGAGGCCCGCGGTGACCTGCCAGGACATGCCGGTCGGCGCGGAGGCGCAGAGCAGGAGGGCGACGAGCAGCGTCGCTCCCCCGGCGCCCAGGACCGGCGGGCGGCCGACCCGGTCGGCGAGCATGCCGACCAGCGGCGAGAAGGCGAACATCCCGAGGACGTGCACGCTGATCACGACGCCGATGACCTCGAGCCCGGAGCCGCCGTGCTCCATGTGCAGCGGCGTCATCACCATGACGCCGATCATCGTGGCGTGGGTGAGGGCCAGGCCCGCGATCGCGTAGCCGAGGACGGGGCGCTCGCGGACGGCGCCGAGTGCCCGGCTCCACGAGGAGCTGCCGGGAGTCGGGACGGCGGGGTTGAGGCCGGCGCGCTCGTCGTCCGCGGCGGCGAGCTCCTGGGCGAGCAGGAGCGGGTCGGGGCGGAGCAGCAGGCCGACGACGAGGGCCGCCAGCAGCATGCCGATCGCCCCGAGGGCGAACGGTCCGGTGAGCTCGGGGATGTCGACCGCGTCGGCGAAGGAGCCGGCGGGGCCGGTCAGGTTGGGGCCGGCGACGGCGCCGACGGTCGTCGCCCAGACGACGAGGGACAGCGACCGGGCGCGGGTGGCGTCGGTGGCGAGGTCGGTGGCGGCGTACCTCGCCGCGCTGTTGGCCGACGTCCCGGCGCCGAGCATCACGGCACCGACGAGCAGGAGCAGCATCGAGCCGACCACGCCCGCGACGACGGCGAGCAGGCCGCCGGCGGCGCCGACGAGGTAGCCGGTCATCAGGCCGGTACGACGGCCGCGGCGGGCCATCAGCGGCGCGAGCAGGAACGAGATGACCGCGGCGCCCAGCACCTGCGCGGTCTGCGCGAGACCGGACATGGTCTCCGAGCCGGAGAGGTCGCGGGCGAGCAGCGACGCGGTGGCGATGCCGATGGTGATGCCGACGGCGCCGACGGCCTGGGTCAGGACGAGGACCCGCACGGTCCACCGCTGCTCCCGGCTGTCGGCGGGGCTCACCTCTCGCTCGCCGGCAGCTCGAGGGCCTCCCAGACCGCCCGCCACACCTGCTTCGGGGCGACGCCGGCGTCGAGGGCCTCCTGGGCGGTGCGGCCGTCCAGCGCGGCCATGACGTGCTGCGTCGCCCACACCCGCGCGTAGCCCGCGCCGAGGTGCTGCTCCATCCGCGCCCAGAACTCGGTGTGCCTCACCCTGAGATCATCCACCGCACGTCCCAGCGGTGGTGCACCAGGTCGTGCAGGTGGTAGCGACCGAGGGTCTCGACGGTGAAGACGCTGCCGTTGCTGCGGCGCCCCGGCCGGGCCCACTGGTCGTCCTCGACGCGGTCGTACCAGCCGGCGACCAGCTCGGCGGCCGCCACCAGGTCGGGTACGACGTCCGCGGGCTGTTGCAGGTCGTAGCGGTCGGCCACGGCGGTCTCGTCCTGGTCCCAGCTCGCGAACTCCGGGTCGTCCAGGGTGAGCACCTGCTCGACCCGGCCGGCGAAGACGCGGTGGACGTCGCGGACGTGGCAGGCGTACTCGGTCGGCGACCAGGTGGTCGGCGCGGGCCGCCGGCGGGCGCGGGGGTCGGTGAGGGCGTCGGCCCAGAAGGCCGCGTTGTCGCGGATCGCGGCACCGAGGGCGGTGCGGTCGACGGCGGCGGCGTCGAAGCCGCAGTCCGGGCAGGCGCGGTCGAGGACCCACGTCCAGTCCTTGGTGTCGGGCTCGATCGGCATCGCCTGGTCGGTGCTCATGGGGCCATCCTCGCGGCCGGGAGGGGGCGTCGGCGAGCGAGATCCGGCCAACGGTCGTCGATCGACCGCCATCCGGCGGGCGTGGTCGGCGTGGCGGACGGGCCGTCGGGTGCGGTGCGTCAGGTGATGTCGGCGGTGCCGAAGGCGACGTTGAAGCGGTCGCACCAGATCACCACGGAGCGCATGCCGGCGAGGTTCGCGTCGTCGGGGATCTCGTAGCTCTGGTTGCCCTGGTTGCCCTTGAGCGCACCCAGGCGGACGTAGTTGCCGTCGTCGTAGATGCCCCAGGACCCGAAGCAGCCGTCGCAGTCACCACCGCTGCGCTGGTCGGTGATCCAGACGTGGAGGTCGGGGCCATTCGAGGTGTCGAGGTCGGTCAGCCGCAGGRAGSSGSCTGCCGTCGCTGCGCCGGTAGATGGTGGCCGTGCCGGAGGTGCCGTGCTCGGCGTCGATGAACTCCGCCGAGGCGAGCMCGACCCGGGTCTTCTCCGAGCCGGTGGCCTCGGGCACCGCGGTGTCGGTCAGCCCGGCGGACGCGGTGCCGACGACGCGGCTCGTGTCGTCCCCCTCGTCGACCCGCTCGTCGACGAACAGCAGCCACGGCTGGAACAGCAGGCCACCCACCACGGCCACGACGAGGAGGACGCCGCCGACAGCCAGCCAGGTCCCGCGCTTACGGCTCATGGGACCATCCTGCCGCCGTACCTCAGCGGGAAACCAGTGTCTTCGCGACGAGCGGCACGCCCGGCCGGTAGGCGAGGTGGACGTGCGAGGGCGCGTCCAGGACCACGAGGTCGGCGCGGCTGCCGGGGAGGAGCCGGCCGACGTCGGTGCGGTCGAGGGCGGCCGCTCCCCCGGCGGTCGCCGCCCACACCGCCTCGGAGGGCGTCATCCCCATCTCCCGCACCGCCAGGGCGATGCAGAACGGCAGCGAGCTGGTGTAGCAGGAGCCCGGGTTGCAGTCGCTGGCGATGGCGACGGTGACCCCGGCGTCGAGGAGCCGGCGGCCGGACGGGTAGGGCTGGCGGGTGCTGAACTCCACGCCCGGCAGCAGGGTGGCGACCGTGCCGGCCTCGCGCAGGGCGTGGACGTCGTCGGCGCTGAGGAAGGTGCAGTGGTCGACCGCGACCAGGCCGAGCTCGGCGGCGAGAGCGGCGCCCGGCCCGTGACCGAGCTGGTTGGCGTGCAGCCGGCCGCGCAGCCCGGCAGCCTCCCCGGCGCGCAGGATCGTGCGGGCCTGGTCGGCGTCGAAGGCGCCGCGCTCGCAGAAGACGTCGATCCAGCGGGCGTGCGGGGCTGCGGCCTCGAGCATCGGCCCGGTGACGAGGTCGACGTAGCCGCCGGGGTCCTCGGCGTGCTCGGGCGGGACGACGTGGGCGCCGAGGAAGGTGGTCTCGTCGGTGAAGCCGCGGGCAATGCGCAGCGCGCGGGCCTCGTCGTCGACGGTCAGGCCGTAGCCGGACTTGATCTCCACGGTGGTGGTGCCCTGGCGCCGCATCTCCTCGACGTGGCGGGCCACGCCGGCGGCGAGGTCCTCGTCGGAGGCGGCCCGGGTGGCGGCGACGGTGGTGCGGATGCCACCGGCGGCGTACGCCTCCCCCGCCATCCGCGCGCGGAACTCCTGGGCGCGGTCGCCGGCGAAGACGAGGTGGCTGTGGCTGTCGACGAAGCCGGGCAGCACGGCCCGGGCCCCGACGTCGACGACCTCGTCGGCTGCCGGGGCGTCGGCAGCGTCCCCGACCCACGCGACGCGGCCGTCCTCCACGACGAGGGCCGCGTCGGTGCGCAGGCCGAGCAGGTCGTCGGCGGACGGGTCGTTGGTGACCAGCTCGCCGATGTTGGTCACGAGGGTGCTCGCACTCATGACCACAGCCTCCCCACCGCGGCGGCGAGGGCGCGGCCGATGCGGGCGTGGTCGCCGTCGAAGACGACGCGCCCGCTGGCGACGACGTGGGTGACGTCGGCGGCCGTGGCGGCGAAGACGGCCGTGTGCTCGTCGGCCCCGGTGCCGGCGGTGCGGGGCGTCGTGAGGTCGAGGGTGACCAGGTCGCCGGGCTCGCCGACGGCGATCCGGCCAGCGGTCCGGGCGAGCAGGTCAGCGGCGGCGAACCGGCCGCGCGTGATCGAGGCGAGCCGTTCGTCCATCTCCCAGGCGCGCAGCTCCTCGAACGGGTCGACGACCGCCTGGCTGTCGCTGCCGATGGTGATCGGCACGCCCGCGTCGGCGAGCGCCCGCGCCGGCCCGATGCCGTCGCCGAGGTCGCGCTCGGTGGTCGGGCAGAGGCTGACCCCGGTGCCGGTCTCGGCGAGCAGGGAGATGTCGGCCTGCGTGAGGTGGGTGGCGTGCACCGCGGTGGTGCGCGGGCCGAGCGCACCCGCCTCGGCGAGCAGCTCGACCGGGGTGAGTCCGTACGCCGCGAGGCAGGCCTCGTTCTCGGCGGGCTGCTCCGAGACGTGGGCGTGCAGCGGCTTCCCCTCCGTCGCGGCGACGAGCGTCGGCATCGCCTCGCGGGGGACGGCGCGCACGGAGTGGATCGCACCGCCGACGTCGTCGTGGCGGATCGCGGCGACCCGCTCGGCCCACGCGTCGGCGTCGCGGTCGGCGAAGCGCCGCTGCGGTCCGGCGAGCGGCTCGCCGATGCCACCGGCGAGGTAGCAGGTGTCGACCAGCGTCAGGCGGATCCCCGTGGTCTCGGCCGCGGCGACGAGGGCGTGGCCCAGTGCGTTCGGGTCGTCGTACGGCGTGCCGTCGGGCTGGTGGTGGACGTAGTGGAACTCGCAGACCGAGGTGTAGCCCGCTGCGAGCATCTCGGCGTAGGTCGCACGGGCGAGCTCGAAGCAGGTGTCCGGGTCGAGACGGGCCGCGGCGGCGTACATCTGCTCGCGCCAGGTCCAGAAGGTGCCGCTCCCCCGCTGGGTGCGCCCGCGCAGCGCGCGGTGGAAGGCGTGGCTGTGGGTGTTGGCGAAGCCGGGCAGGGTCAGCCCGCGCAGCGGCGTGGCGGTGCGGGTGGCGTCGACCTCGACGCTGGTGAAGACGCCGTCCTCGATCTCGACGCGGACCGTGTCGCGCACGGCGCCGTCGACCCACGCTTTCTCCAGCAGGTACGACGTCACGAGACCAGCCTCGTCAGTGCGGTCGCGAGCGCGTCGACCCCGGCCAGGCAGTCGGCCGCCTCGGCGGACTCGTGCGGCGAGTGGGACACCCCGGTCGGGTTGCGGACGAAGAGCATGGCGCTGGTGATGCCGGCGGCCTGCAGGATCCCGGCGTCGTGGCCGGCCTGCGTGGGCAGGACCGGGACGCCGCCGAGGGCGTCGGCGAGGTCGTCGCGCAGCGCGGGGTCGAAGGCGACCTCGCCGCTGACGGACTCGGCGGTCACCTCGATGCCGGTGCCGTCGCGGTGGGCGCGCTCGGTGGCGAGCTTGTCGATCGCGCCGACTAGTGACCGCAGCATCGTGGTGCTCTCGGCGCGGGCGTCGAGCCACGCGGTGACCCGCGACGGCACGGCGTTGGTGCCGTTGGGCTGCACCTCGACACGACCGAAGGTCGCGCGCTGCCCCGACAGGCGGGCCTGCTTGTTGGCGGCCAGCGCGGTCATCGCGTAGGTGAGCATCGGGTCGGCGCGGTCCTCCATCCTGGTGGTTCCGGCGTGGTCGGCGCGGCCGGTGAAGTCGTAGCGGTAGCGCCCGTGCGGCCAGATCGCGCTGCCGACGCCGACGGCGGCGTCGTGGTCGACGAGGGCACGGCCCTGCTCGACGTGCAGCTCGACGTAGGTCTCGACACCGTCGAGCAGCCGGGACCCGCCGTCCTCACCGCCCGCGACCACGTCGCCGAGGCGCACGCCGTCGCGGTCCGTGAGCTCACGCGCCTGCTCCCAGGCGGTGGCGCCGAGCGCCAGCCGCGAGCCGAGGCAGGCCAGCCCGAAGCGGGAGCCCTCCTCCTCGACGAAGGCCGCGACCCCGAGGCGGCGGGCCGGCTGCACACCGTCGGCGCGCATCCGGTCGATGGCGGCGAAGGAGGAGACGACACCGAGCGGGCCGTCGTACGCACCGCCGTCGAGGACGGAGTCGAGGTGGGACCCGGTCAGCACCCGCGGCGCGTCGGCCGGTCCCCACCAGGCGACGAGGTTGCCGAAGGGGTCCTCCTCCACGGCGAGGCCGCGGTCGGCCGCCGCGGAGCGGAACCACGCGCGCAGCTCGAGCTCGGCGGCGTGCCAGGGCTGGCGGAAGTAGCCGCCGGTGGACGAGGAGCGGCCGATGGGCGCGAGGTCGCGCCACATCTGCTCGAAGTCGGATCCCTGCACCATCAGCCCTCCTGCGCGGGGATCCGCACGCCGCGCTCGCGCGCGACCTCTGCGGCTCGGTCGTAGCCAGCGTCGACGTGGCGGATGACGCCCATGCCCGGGTCGTTGGTCAGCACGCGCTCGATCTTCGCAGCAGCCAGGTCGGTGCCGTCGGCGACGCACACCTGGCCGGCGTGGATGGACCGGCCCATGCCGACGCCGCCGCCGTGGTGGATCGACACCCAGGTCGCACCGGAAGCCGTGTTGACCAGCGCGTTGAGCAGGGCCCAGTCGGCGATCGCGTCGGAGCCGTCGAGCATCCCCTCGGTCTCGCGGTAGGGCGAGGCGACCGAGCCGCAGTCGAGGTGGTCGCGGCCGATGACGACCGGGGCCGTGAGCTCGCCGGTGCGGACCATCTCGTTGAACTTCAGCCCGGCGAGGTGGCGCTCGCCGTACCCGAGCCAGCAGATGCGGGCCGGGAGGCCCTGGAAGTGCACGCGCTCCTGGGCCATGGTGATCCACTTGCGCAGCCGCTCGTTCTCCGGGAAGAGCTCGAGGATCGCCTTGTCGGTGGCGGCGATGTCGGCCGGGTCGCCGGAGAGCGCGGCCCAGCGGAAGGGACCCTTGCCCTCGCAGAAGAGCGGGCGGATGTACGCCGGCACGAACCCGGGGAACTCGAACGCACGGTCGTAGCCGCCCTTGCGGGCCTCGTCGCGGATCGAGTTGCCGTAGTCGAAGACCTCGGCGCCGGCGTCCTGGAAGCCCACCATCGCCCGCACGTGCGCGGCCATCGAGGCCTGCGCCTCCTTCGTGAACCCGGCCGGGTCGGCCTCGGCGCGCTGGTGCCACTCCTCGAACGGGACGCCGAGCGGGAGGTAGGACAGCGGGTCGTGCGCCGAGGTCTGGTCGGTGACGACGTCGATCGGGGCGCCCATCTCCAGCAGGCGGGGGAACACCTCGGCGGCGTTGCCGAGGACGCCGATCGACAGCGGGCGCCGCGCGTCGCGGGCGGCGACGGCAAGCTGGAAGGCGTGCTCGAGGGAGTCGGCGCGGACGTCGAGGTAGCGGTGCTCGATGCGGCGCCGGATGCGGGAGTCGTCGACGTCCACGCAGATCGCGACGCCGTCGTTCATGGTCACGGCGAGCGGCTGCGCGCCGCCCATCCCACCGAGCCCGGCGGTGAGCGTGATCGTCCCGGCGAGCGTGCCTCCGAAGCGCTTGTCCGCGACGGCGGCGAAGGTCTCGAAGGTGCCCTGCAGGATGCCCTGGGTGCCGATGTAGATCCAGGACCCGGCGGTCATCTGGCCGTACATGGTGAGCCCGAGCTCCTCGAGCCGGCGGAACTCCTCCCAGTTGGCCCAGTCACCGACGAGGTTGGAGTTCGCGATGAGCACGCGCGGCGCCCACTCGTGGGTGCGCATCACGCCGACGGGCTTGCCACTCTGGACGAGCATCGTCTCATCGGGCTCGAGGTCGCGCAGCGTGCGGACCAGGGCGTCGTAGGCATCCCAGCTGCGGGCGGCCTTCCCAGTGCCGCCGTACACGACCAGGTCCTCGGGACGCTCGGCGTTCTCGGGGTCGAGGTTGTTCATCAGCATCCGCAGCGGGGCCTCGGTCTGCCAGCACTTCGCCGACAGGGTGGTGCCGGTGGGGGCGTGGATGGGCAGGCGGGGGTTGGGCCGGCTGGACTGGCTGGCCCGGCTGGGCTGGCTGGCCTGGTGCTGGGTGGTCATGCGAGGTCTCCGATCACTGCGGCGACCGCGGCGGTGACGGCGCGGCCGGTGACGAGCTGGTGGGCGGTGTCGATCTCGGGGGCGAGGAAGCGGTCGGGGCCGGGGCCGCCGACGCCGCGCTCACGCAGGAGCGAGACGACCGCGGCGGTCGCCGGGCTGGGGGCGAGCGGCGCGCGCAGGTCGAGCGCACGGGCGGCGGTCGTCAGCTCGATCGCGAGCACCCGGGCGAGGCCGTCGACCGAGCGGCGCAGCTTGCGGGCGGCGGACCAGCCCATGGAGACGTGGTCCTCCTGCATGGCGCTGCTGGGGATCGAGTCGACGCTGGCGGGGGCGGCGAGGCGCTTGAGCTCGGAGACGACGGCGGCCTGGGTGTACTGCGCGATCATCAGGCCGGAGTCGACCCCGGGGTCGTCGGCGAGGAACGGCGGCAGGCCGTGGTTGCGGGCCTTGTCGAGGAAGCGGTCGGTGCGCCGCTCGGCGATCGACGCGACGTCGGCGGCGACGATCGCGAGGAAGTCGAGCACGTAGGCCACCGGCGCCCCGTGGAAGTTGCCGTTGGACTCCACCCGCCCGTCGTTGGCCAGCACGACGGGGTTGTCGACGGCCGACGACAGCTCGCGGGCGGCGACGGTCGCGGCGTGGGCGACGGTGTCGCGGGCGGCGCCGTGGACCTGCGGCGAGCAGCGCAGGGAGTAGGCGTCCTGCACCCGGTTGCAGTCGGGGCCGCGGTGCGAGGCGACGACGCCGGAGTCACGCAGCAGTGCCGTCAGGTTGGCCGCGGACAGCGCCTGTCCCGGGTGCGGGCGGATCGCCTGCAGCTCGGGCGCGAACACCCGGTCCGTGCCGAGCTGGGCCTCGACCGACATCGCGGCGGCGACGTCGGCGACGCGGAGCAGGTCGGTGAGGTCGTGGATCGCGAGCACGAGCATGCCGAGCATGCCGTCGGTGCCGTTGATCAGGGCCAGGCCCTCCTTCTCCTGCAGCTCGACCGGTGCGAGGCCGGCGGCGGCGAGGGCGGTCGCGGCGTCGGTGAGCTCGCCGTCGGCGGTGCGGACCGGCCCCTCGCCCATCAGCGCGAGCGCGCAGTGGGCCAGCGGGGCGAGGTCGCCGGAGCAGCCGAGCGAGCCGTACTCGTGGACCACCGGCGTGATCTGGTGCGTGAGGAGCGCGGCGAGCAGCTCAGCGGTCTCGCGTCGTACCCCCGTGTGGCCGGTGGCCAGGGTCGAGAGGCGCAGCAGCATCAGTGCGCGGACGACCTCGCGCTCGACCTCGGGACCGCTGCCGGCGGCGTGGGAGCGGACCAGGGAGCGCTGCAGCTGCGTGCGCAGCTCCGGCGCGATGTGCCGGGTCGCGAGGGCTCCGAACCCGGTCGAGACCCCGTAGTGCGGCGTCGGCGAGGACGCCAGGTCCTCGACCACCGCACGGGCCTTGTCGATCGCCGCCAGCGCCTCGTCGCTGAGCACCACTCCGGCGCCACCGCGGGCGACCGCCACCACGTCCTCGAACGACACCGCACCGGTGCCGACCGTCACCATCTCCATGACTCTGATTCCACCGCCCGGGGCTGGCGGCGGCCAGCAGGATCCGCGAGGATGTGTCTCGGATCCGAGACACTGGGCGAGGCACTGGGGAGGTGTGATGAGCCAGGTCCCCGCGGCGAGCCGTGCCCTGCGCGTGCTCCGCTTCCTGGCCGCCCAGCCGGAGCCCGTGCCCGGCGACCGCATCGCCCGTGAGCTCGGCATCCCGCGGTCGACGACCTACCACCTGCTGGCCGCGATGGCCGAGGAAGGCTTCGTCGTCCACCTGCCCGACGACCGGGCCTACGGCCTGGGCGTCGCGGCGTTCGAGGTCGGCAGCGGCTACACCCGGCAGGCGCCGCTGCAGCGGATCGCCCGCCGCCCGCTCGCCACCCTCGTCGACCGCACCGGGCACTCCGCCCACCTGGCGGTGCCGCACGGCCGGGACGTGCTGTACGTCGTCGAGGAGCGGGCCCCCGGCCGACCGCCCCTGGTCACCGACGTCGGCGTGCGGCTGCCCTCCCACCTGACGGCCAGCGGCCGGGCGATCCTCGCCCACCTGCCGGCCGCGCAGGTCCGCGCGCTCTACCCCGACCGCTCGGCCTTCGTCGACCGCACCGGCGTCGGCCCCGGCTCCCCCACCGCGCTGCGCGCCGTGCTCTCCGAGACCCGCCGCCGCGGCCACGCCACGGAGGACGGCGAGGTCACCGCGGGCATGGCCAGCGTCGCCGCCGCCGTCCTCGACCACAACGCCCTGCCCGTCGCCGGCGTCGCCGTCACCTACCCCTCGGACGAGGTCTCCGGCCGCCGCCACGAGGACCTGGCCGCCGCGGTCGTCGCCACCGCCTCCACTTTGACCCGCCGCCTCCACGGCCGCTGACACCCGCGAGGTGCGCGGTTCAGGACGGCGCGCCGCGGCGGGAGGGAGTGGTGAGGCGGTCGGTCCACCAGGCGAGGGACTCGTCGGTGCCGACGTAGGCGGTGGTCATCACGCGGGCGGTGGCGGCGAGGAGGGCGGGGCGGTCGGCGGCGGCAGCGTGCTGCGCCTGCCGGGCAAGCTCGGCGCCCTCCGCCCAGGCCGCCGGGTCCGTCGGGAGCGGGAGGGCGGCGAGCTGGCGGGCGCTGACCTTGACCGAGCCGGGGGTCAGGCCGGTGCCGAGGTAGCGGGCCGCGGCGTGGGCCACGACCGGCGGGGCGAGGGTGACCGCGAGCAGGCGCCACAGGTCGGCTGGGTCGTGCGGGACGACGCTGAGCACCGGGACCGACGGCAGCCAGGCACCGGCCTCGTCGACCACGGCCTCGACGACGCGGCCCTGGGACGCCACGAGGAGCTTGGGCACGAGGCGGGCGTCGGCCCACGCGGCGAGCGTGCCGTCGGCGCGCAGGGCGGCGAGGTCGACCGACGGGACGTCGTACCCCCGGCGCGCGAAGCGGGTCGGCGCCCGCCCCCACCGGCTCTCCGCCGGGTCGATCAGCCCGCTGGTGACCAGCGGCGTGCCCGAGGGGTCGTCGCGGACGAAGGGGACGAGGCCGTAGTACTGGTCGCGGAAGTCGGCGGTGCAGGTGGCGAGGTCGCCGACGGCTCCCGCACCGTCGGGCAGGTGCACCGCGGGGATGCCGAAGGCCGGTGCCGCGAGGGTGCCCCAGCCGTCGGGGTCGGTCGCGGGCACGGACACCGGACGCCGACCGACACGCACGACCGGGACGCAGGTGAGCACCGGCGTGCCCTCGAAGACCGGCTCCGGCGAGCACCAGAAGTCGACGACGGCACCCTTCCCGGTGACGGCAGCCCGCACCGGACCGGCGTCCCGGGCGGCGAGGACGGAGAGCGGCTGGACCATCGCGACCACGCCGCCGTCCTCGACCAGGTCGAGCGAGCGGTGCAGGAAGACCGCACTGGTGTCGGTGTACGCGCCGAGGCCGCGACGGCTCGCCTCCGACTGCCCGGCGGTACGACGGCGGAGCTGGCCGAGGAACGGCGGGTTGCCCACGACGGCGGCGAACCGGCGCCCGGCCCACGCCTCGAGGCCGTCCGCGACGACGACCTGGGCGGCGATCTGCTCGGCGGGGACCGTCGGGTCCTCGGCCGCGAGCCGCTCACGGGCGATGCGCACGGCGTCGGCGTCGAGGTCGGAGCCGTGGACCGCGGCGACGCCGACCCGCCGGGCGGCGGCGACGAGGAAGTGGCCCGCGCCGCACGCCGGGTCGAGCACCGGGGCGCCCGGGGCGAGGCCGTCGAGCGCGCGGTCGAGCACCCACTCCACGAGGGCGGGCGGGGTGTAGAAGGCGCCTCGTCGGCGGCGTTCCTCGCGTCGCGCAGCGAGGCCCTGCTCGTGCGCCTCCGCCGCCTCCGCCGCCCGGCGGCGCGCGTCGGGCTCGTGCGAGTCGTGCGCGCCCAGCATGATGGCAAAGGTAGGGCACACCTGTTATAGTCACTTTGACTACAACATCGAGGAGCTGCGATGGACCGCACGGGACTGCTGACAGACCGCTACGAGCTCACCATGCTCGACTCCTTCGTGCGGGACGGGAGCGTCGACCGGCCGGCCGTGTTCGAGGCCTTCGCCCGCCGGCTGCCGGAGGGCCGTCGCTACGGGATGCTCGCCGGCCTGGGCCGCCTCCTCGACGCGATCGAGGCGTTCACCTTCAGCGAGGACGACGTCCGCTGGCTGCAGGAGGAGGGCGTGGTCGGCGACGAGACGGCCGCCTGGCTGCGGGACTTCCGGTTCCGCGGCGACGTCGACGGCTACCGCGAGGGTGACCTCTACTTCCCCGGCAGCCCGGTGCTCGCGGTCAGCGGCACGCTCGGCGAGTGCCTCGTCCTGGAGACGATCGTGCTGAGCATCCTCAACCACGACACCGCGGTGGCCAGCGCGGCTGCCCGGATGGTCGACGCCGCGCGGGGCAAGCCGATCATCGAGATGGGTGGTCGTCGTACGCACGAGGAGGCGGCGGTCGCCACGGCACGGTCGGCCTACGTCGCCGGCTTCGCCACGACCAGCAACCTGGCCGCCGGGCGGCGCTACGGCATCCCCACCGCCGGCACCGCGGCCCACGCCTTCACCCTGGCGCACGCGACCGAGGCCGACGCCTTCCGCAGCCAGGTCGAGGCGCTCGGCGTCGGCACCACGCTGCTCGTCGACACCTACGACATCCCGCAAGGCATCCGCACCGCCGTCGAGGTCGCCGGCACCGGGCTCGGCGCGGTCCGCCTCGACTCCGGCGACCTGGCCGAGGAGTCCTACAAGGCGCGGCTGCTGCTCGACGAGCTCGGTGCGACCGGCACGAAGATCGTGGTCACCAGCGACCTCGACGAGTTCGTCATCTCGGCGCTCTCCGACGCCCCGATCGACGGCTACGGCGTCGGCACCCGGGTCGCGACCGGTTCGGGACACCCGACGGCGAGCATGGTCTACAAGCTCGTCGCCATCGCCGACGGCGACGGCCAGCCGCTGCGGCCGGTGGCGAAGAAGTCGAAGGACAAGGCGTCGGTGGGCGGGCGCAAGCACCCCTACCGCGAGTACGACGACCGCGGGATACTCCGCGCCGAGTACTTCACCGGCCAGGACGCTCCCCCACCCGGCCCCGCGGCGCGGCCGGTCCAGGTCCCCCTGGTCCGCAGCGGCGAGGTCGTGCACCGGCCCTCGCTCGACGAGGTCCGCACCTTCGCCGCCGCCACCCTCGAGAGCCTCCCGGCCGAGGCACGCAGCGTGGCCGCCGGGACGCCGTACCTGACCACCGAGCTGAGAGAGGACACCGCCATGGAGAGCACGACCACCGCGACCGGGGCCGCCACCCGCGCCCTGATCGTCGTCGACGTCCAGAACGACTTCGTCGAGGGTGGCTCCCTCGGGGTCGACGGCGGGCGCGAGGTCGCCGGCCGGATCAGCGCCCACCTCGCCGACCACGCCGCCGACTACGCGGTCATCGCCGCGTCGCGCGACTGGCACCACGCCGACGACAGCAACGGCGGGCACTTCCACCAGCCCGGCGAGGAGCCGGACTTCGTGACCACCTGGCCGGTCCACTGCGTGCAGGGCCAGCCCGGCTCGGACTACGCACCGGAGCTGGAGACCGGCGCGGTCACCCACCACGTCGTCAAGGGCATGGGCGTGCCGGCGTACTCCGCCTTCGAGGGCGTCACCGACGCCGGGGAGCGGCTGGTCGACGTGCTCCGCGACGCGGGGGTGACGACCCTCGACGTCACGGGGATCGCCACCGACTACTGCGTCCGCGCGACCGCGCTCGACGCCCGCGAGGCCGGCTTCGACGTCCGGCTGCTGGCCGGGCTGCACGCCGGCGTCGCGCCGGAGACCTCGGCCGCGGCCCTCGACGAGATGGCCAGCGCCGGCGTGGAGGTGCAGCGGTGAGCACCCACGAGCACCCGCCGTTCGCCGTAGCGGTCGACCTGGCGATCTTCACCATCCGCGACGGGGCGCTGGCGGTGCTGCTGGTCGAGCGCGGCGAGGAGCCCTTCGCCGGGTCGTGGGCGCTGCCGGGCGGTTTCGTCGAGCCGGACGAGGACGCCGAGCAGGCGGCCTGGCGCGAGCTGCGGGAGGAGACCGGGGTCGAGCGCTTCCCCGGCCACCTCGAGCAGCTGCGCACCTACTCCGCCCCCGACCGCGACCCGCGGATGCGGGTGGTCTCGGTGGCCCACGTCGCCCTCGCGCCGGACCTGCCGGAGCCGCAGGCCGGCACCGACGCGGCGGACGCCCGGTGGTGGGTGGTCGACGACGTGCTCGACGCCGAGGTGGACGGACCGGTGCTGGCCTTCGACCACCGCCAGATCCTGCTCGACGCGCGCGAGCGGGTGAGGGCGAAGCTCGAGTACACGACGCTCGCGACCGAGTTCGTCTCCGAGCCGTTCACCCTGCCGGAGCTGCGCCGGGTCTACACCGCGGTGTGGGGCACTCCCCCGGACCTCGGGAACTTCCGCCGCAAGGTGCTGGGCACCGACGGCTTCGTCGTCCCGACCGACGCGCGGGGCGAGGCGACCGAGGCCGGCGCTGCTCTACCGCCGCGGACCGGCCCGCACGGTGCAGCCGCCGATGGTGCGCAGCTGAGACCAGCGCTCGGCCCGACGTTGGTCAACCAGGTGGTTGCCAAGCGTGGGGCCGTGCGCGTTTACTCAACCGTGTGGTTGAGCAAGACGACCGGCTGTCACGGATCTTCGGGGCCCTCGCCGACCCGCTCCGCCGCGACCTGGTGGCCCGCCTGGCCGCCGGCGACGCGACGGTGGGCGAGCTCGCCGCGCCGTACGACGTGTCCCTCCAGGCCGTCTCCAAGCACCTCAAGGTGCTCGAGGAGGCCGGGCTGGTGCGCCGCAGCCGCGACGCCCAGCGCCGGCCGGTGCACCTGGAGGCGGAGGTGTTCGACCTCATGACGAAGTGGATCCAGCGCTACCAGCAACAGGCCGAGGAGCGCTACCAGCGGCTCGACGCGCTGCTCGACCGCATGCAGGGCCGCGACGACACCCACGGCACCACCGACGACACCACCGGCCAGACCGCCGACCGACAGCGAGGAGCAGCAGGATGACCACCACCACCCCCACCCGCATCGGCAACGACCCGCGCACGACCATCGAGGCCGACCCCGACGTCCCGACCGTCCGCATCGTCCGCGAGTTCGACGCCCCGCGCGAGCTCGTCTACCGCGCGCACGTCGACCCCGACCTGGTCCGGCAGTGGATGGGCCCGCGCTCGATCGACATGGCCATCGAGGTCTGGGACATGCGCACCGGCGGCGAGTACCGCTACACCGCCACCCGGGACGGCGAGGAGGTCGCCCACTTCTACGGCGCCGTCCACCGCGTCGAGGAGAACGCGAAGATCGTGCAGACCTTCGGCTTCGAGGAGATGCCCGAGGCCGTCAGCCTCGACACCCTCCTCTTCCGCGAGCTGCCCGGCGGCCGCACCCGCCTCGAGGCGCCGTCGGTGGTCTACGACTTCGAGTCCCGCGCCGGCATGCTCGCCAGCGGGATGGAGACCGGCGTCATCGAGGGGTACGACGCCCTCGACGAGGTCCTCGCCGCGCTCGCCGGCGCACCCACCGACGCCGGCGCGGGACCGCAGTGATCCCCGACGACCCCGCCGCGGAGCACCGCGCGGTCGCCGGCACCTTCGGTGACCGGGTCCGCGGCGTCGCCGACTGGGACGCCCCGGCCCCGGTCGACGGGTGGCGGGCCCGCGACGTGGTGCGCCACCTCGTCGAGTGGTTCCCCGCCTTCCTCGCCGACGGCTCCGACCTCCGGCTCCCCGCCGTCGCCCCCGTCGACGACGACCCGGTCGCCGCCTGGGAGCAGCACGCCGCGGCCGTCCAGGCCGTCCTCGACGACCCCGCCAACGCGGACCGGACCTTCGCCCACCCCCGGCTGCCCGAGCTGCCGCTCCCCCGGGCGGTCGCGCAGTTCTACACCGCCGACGTGTTCATGCACACGTGGGACCTCGCCCGCGCCACGGGCCAGGACGACACCCTCGACCCCGCCAGGTGCGAGCAGCTGCTGCGCGGCATGGAGCCGATGGACGACGTGCTGCGCCGCAGCGGTCAGTACGGTCCGCGGGTGCCGGTCCCCGACGACGCGCCGTGGCAGGACCGGCTGGTCGGGTTCATCGGGCGCGACCCGGCCTGGCGACCCTGACCCCGCTGCCGGAAACCCGGTCGAACGATGTCGGTGGCGGCGCCTAGCCTGCTGGCATGGCGTACGACGACGAGCTGGCCGGGCGGCTCCGCGACCTCCTCCACGAGGAGTCGGCGGTCACCGGCCGCGAGCTGCGCGAGAAGCGGATGTTCGGCGGCCTGGCGTTCCTCGTCGACGGCAACATGGCGCTCGCCGCGAGCAGCGCCGGCGGGCTGATGGTCCGGGTCGACCCCGACCACGGAGAGCAGCTCGTGACGACCACCCCGGCACGGCCGGTGGTGATGCGCGGGCGGCCGATGCGCGGCTGGCTCGAGGTCGACCACGCCGACCTGGCCGACGACGACGTGCTGGCCGGGTGGGTGCGCCGCGGTGCGTCGTACGCCGCCACGCTGCCGGCGAAGGCGAAGTGAGCCGGGCGGTGGTGGTGCCGGCATGAGGACGTTCTGGGCTGCCCTCCCCACGGAGGGGCGGTGGCTGCTGTCGACGGTCGCGATCCAGACTCTGGGCCGTGGCCTGACCCTGCCGTTCACGCTGATCTACCTGCACGAGGTGCGCGGCTTCGACCTGGGCCTGTCCGGCACGTTGATGGCGCTGATCGCGGTGGTCGGCCTGCTCGTCACCGGCCCGGGTGGCGCGATGGTGGACCGCTACGGCGCGCGGGCGATCCTGATCGCCGGCATCAGCGCGATGATCCTCGGCAACGTCGTCCTGGCCTTCGCGACGACACCGCTGGTGGCGGGCATCGCGCTGGTGCTGATCGGTTTCAACTTCGGCGTCTCGTGGCCGGCGTTCAACGCGCTGATCGCCGCCGTGGTCTCCGGCGACCTGCGCCAGCAGTACTTCGGGATCAACTTCGCGCTGGTCAACCTCGGCATCGGGGTCGGTGGCATCGTCGGCGGGATCTTCGCCAACGTCGACCGACCGGGCACCTTCACCGCGATCTTCCTCGGCGACGCGATCTCGGGGCTGGTGCCGATGGCGCTGCTGCTCGGGCCGCTGCGCCACGTCCACGGCAGGGCGGAGGCGCCCGCCGATGGCAGTGACGCTCCCTCGGTCGGCTACCTGGCGATCCTGCGGCAGCCCGCGGTGCGCTGGCTGACGGCCCTGACCTTCGTCGCGATGTTCATCGGCTACGGCCAGCTCGAGGCCGGCCTGCCCGGTTTCGCCCGCCAGGCCGCGGAGGTGTCGACGCGCACCGTCGGCCTCGCGTTCGCGGTCAACACGGCCGTGATCGTGCTGCTGCAGTTCACCGTGCTCAACCGCATCTCCGGGAGGCTGCGCACGCGGGTGATGGTGGTGATGGCCATGATCTGGGCCGGCGCGTGGGGCCTGCTCGGCGTGGCCGGGGCGGTGCCGGGCGGGGCGATTGCAGTGATGGGCGTGCTGGGCTTCATGGCGGTCTTCGCGTTCGGCGAGACGCTGCTGCAGCCCACGGTGCCGGCGATGAACAACGACCTCGCGTCCGACCACACCCGCGGCCGCTACAACGCGATCAGCGCCGCGGCCTTCCAGGGCGGGGCGATCACCGGTCCGGTCGTCGCCGGCTTCCTGCTCCACCACGACCTGTGGACGGTCTACGTCGCGCTGATGGTCCTCGGCTGCGTCGCGATCGCGTTCATGGCCGGCGTGCTCGAGCGGCACGTGCCGGAGGCCGCCAACGGCCGGTTGCCGGCCGCGCCGGCCGAGGTCACGCCCTGACTCAGGCCGCCCGGTCGGCGGGCCGCGACCGGTCGACCCGGTCGGCGAACCACAGCGTGCGGTGGGACCAGTCCCCCGGCCCGCGGCGCTCGCCGGAGCACACGACGATCACGACCTGCGGCGGGCCGTCGGTGGCCGACCACCCCGGGTAGCCGTCCTCGACGCGCACCTCCACCCGCTCCGAGACCCGGTAGCAGGCGAGCTGGCCATCGCCCTCGAGGCGCAGCTGGTCGCCCACCTGCAGCTCCTCGAGCAGCGTGTTGCCCATCGCCGCACCGTTCGGCCACGTGTGGGTGTTGAGCAGCACGTGCCCCTGCGCCGAGCCAGGCTCGACGCCACCGAGGTCCCACGCGAAGTTCCGGTTGTCGGAGTGCGGCAGGACACCCGGCACGTTGTCGGCGTCGCGCGGCACGCCGATCACCTCTGCCCGTCGTACGACGCCGGGCACGCTCAGCCGGGTCGGCACGAAACCCGCCTCGGCCTGGCGCTCGCAGGGGTCCGGCCGCGGCGTCGGGGTGGGCGTCGGTGTCGGTGCCGGTGTCGTCGGGGCGGGAGTGGGTACTGCGGCCGGCGGCGCGTCGTCGTCGTGTCCGAGCCACCAGAGCCCGAGCGCGACGACGAGCGCGCCGACCAGCGCGGTGATCACGACCACGCGACGTCTGTCTCCCACGCACCCATTGTGCGCCGGACGGGCGGGCGTTGTCGGTGGAGTGCGACAGGATGACGACGTGACCGACCCCCTTGCCGCGTTCAGCGAGCCGACCCGGACCTGGTTCCGTGCGGCCTTCGCCGAGCCGACCGCTGCCCAGGCCGGCGCCTGGGACGCGATCGGGCGGGGCCGGCACACCCTGGTCGTGGCCCCGACCGGCTCCGGCAAGACCCTCAGCGCCTTCCTCGCCGGCATCGACCGGCTGCTGACGACGCCGCCGCCCGACGACCGGCTGCACCGCACGCGGGTGCTCTACGTCTCCCCGCTCAAGGCGCTGGCCGTGGACGTCGAGCGCAACCTGCGCGCCCCGCTGACCGGCATCCGGCAGACCGCCGAGCGGCTCGGCGGCGACCCCCCAGCGGCGCTGCAGGCCGTCGAAACGGTCGGCATCCGCTCCGGCGACACCGCGGCGGCCGACCGCCGCAAGCTCGCGACCAAGCCGCCGGACGTGCTCATCACGACGCCGGAGTCGCTCTTCCTCATCCTGACCAGCCAGGCACGCGAGACCCTGCGCGGCGTCGAGACGGTGATCATCGACGAGGTGCACGCCGTCGCCGGCACCAAGCGCGGTGCCCACCTCGCGGTGAGCCTGGAGCGCCTCGACACCCTGCTCCCCCGCCCGGCCCAGCGCGTCGGGCTGTCGGCGACCGTGCGCCCGACCGAGGAGGTGGCGCGCTTCCTCGGCGGTGCCGCCGCGGTCGAGATCGTCGCCCCGCCGGCCCACAAGGAGTGGGACCTGCGGGTCGAGGTGCCGGTCGAGGACATGACCGAGCTCGGCCAGGTGGTCGAGGACGACGACCCGACCGCACCGCCGGCCCGGGCCAGCATCTGGCCGCACGTCGAGCAGCGGGTGGCCGAGCTCATCGGCGAGCACCAGTCGACGATCGTGTTCACCAACGGCCGGCGCACGGCCGAGCGGCTGACCGCCCGGCTCAACGAGATCGCCGCCGAGGCGACGGCGGAGGGGGTGTCCCCACCGGCCGAGATCATGGCGCAGTCCGGGGCCGCCGCCGGCGCCCCGCCGGTGCTCGCCCGGACCCACCACGGGTCGGTGTCGAAGGAGCAGCGCGCCCTCGTCGAGGACGACCTCAAGTCCGGTCGGCTCCCGTCCGTCGTGGCCACCAGCAGCCTCGAGCTCGGCATCGACATGGGTGCCGTCGACCTGGTCCTGCAGATCGCGTCCCCGCCCAGCGTCGCCAGCGCCCTGCAGCGCGTCGGCCGCGCCGGGCACCAGGTCGGCGAGACCTCCCGCGGCGTCTTCTTCCCCCAGCACCGCGGCGACCTGGCCCCGGCCGCGGTCGCGGTCGCCCGGATGCGCACCGGCGGCATCGAGGCGCTGCGCGTGCCGACCAACCCCCTCGACGTGCTGGCCCAGCAGGTCGTGGCGGCGGCCGCGGTCGACGAGTGGGACGTCGACGAGCTCTACGACGTCGTCCGCCGCAGCGCCCCCTACGCCCAGCTGCCCCGCTCGGCCTACGACGCGGTGCTCGACCTGCTGTCCGGGCGCTACCCCAGCGACGAGTTCGCCGAGCTCCGCCCGCGCATCACCTGGGACCGGGTGACCGGGAAGATCTCCGGGCGCCCCGGCGCCCAGCGGCTCGCCGTCACCAGCGGCGGCACGATCCCGGACCGCGGCCTCTACGGCGTGTTCCTCGCCGGCGAGGGGAGCAACCGCCGCGTCGGCGAGCTCGACGAGGAGATGGTCTACGAGAGCCGGGTCGGCGACGTCTTCGCCCTCGGCGCGACCAGCTGGCGCATCGAGGACATCACCCGCGACCAGGTGATCGTCACCCCGGCCCCCGGCGTGCCCGGGCGCCTGCCGTTCTGGAAGGGCGACGCCGCCGGCCGTCCGACCGAGCTCGGCGAGGCGATCGGCGCGTTCACCCGCGAGCTCGCTGCCCTGCCCGACCAGCAGGCCGAGGCCCTGGCCCGCGAGGTCGGGCTCGACACCAACGCCGCCGCCAACCTCGTCGCCTACCTGCGCGAGCAGCTCGAGGCGACGCGGGTGCTGCCCAGCGACAGCACCGTCCTGGTCGAGCGCTTCCGTGACGAGCTCGGTGACTGGCGGATCGCGGTCCACTCGCCCTACGGCACGGCCGTGCACGCGCCGTGGGCGCTGGCGATCAACGCCCGGCTGCGGGAGCGCTTCGGCGTCGACGGGCAGGCGCTCGCCTCCGACGACGGCATCGTCATCCGCATCCCCGACACCGACGCCGAGCCGCCGGGCGCCGACCTGATCTCGTTCGAGCCCGACGAGATCGAGGAGATCGTGACCCGCGAGGTCGGCGGCTCCGCGCTCTTCGCCGCCCGGTTCCGCGAGTGCGCCGCCCGGGCGCTGCTGCTCCCGCGCCGCGACCCCGGCCGTCGCTCGCCCCTGTGGCAGCAGCGGCAGCGTGCCGCGGCGCTGCTCGAGGTCGCCGCACGCTACCCGTCCTTCCCGATCGTGCTCGAGACCGTCCGCGAGGTGCTCAACGACGTCTACGACCTGCCGGGCCTGACCGGCCTGCTGCGCCGCGTGGAGCAGCGCGCGGTCACGGTGACGGAGGTCGAGACGACCCAGCCGTCGCCGTACGCCCGGACGCTGATGTTCGGCTACGTCGCGCAGTTCGTCTACGAGGGCGATTCCCCGCTGGCCGAGCGGCGCGCCGCTGCGCTGACCCTCGACCAGGGCCTGCTCGCCGAGCTGCTCGGACGGGCCGAGCTGCGCGAGCTGCTCGACCCCGACGTGCTCGCCGAGGTCGAGGCCGAGCTGCAGCGCACCATCCCCGACCGGCGCGCCCGGGACGCGGAGGGCGTGGCCGACCTGCTGCGCCTGCTCGGCCCGCTCACCGTCGCCGAGGTCACCGCCCGCAGCTCGGAGGGGGCGGCGGTCGAGGAGTGGCTCGCCGACCTCCAGACCGCTCGTCGTGCCGTCCCGGTGCGGATGGCCTACGGCGAGGCGTGGGCCGCCGTCGAGGACGTGGGCCGGTTGCGCGACGGCCTCGGCGTCCCGGTGCCGCCCGGCACCCCCGCGGCGTTCGCCGAGCCCGTCGAGGACCCGCTGTCCGACCTCGTCGGCCGCTACGCCCGCACCCACGGCCCGTTCACCGTCGAGCAGGTCGCGACCCGCCTCGGCCTCGGCGCTGCCGTCGTGCGGCACACCCTGCAGCGGCTCGAGGGCCAGGGCCGGGTGCTCAGCGGCGAGTTCCGCCCCGTGGGTGCCGGCGAGGAGTGGTGCGACGCCGAGGTGCTGCGCCGGCTCCGGCGCCGCTCCCTGGCGCGACTGCGGCACGAGATCGAGCCGGTCGAGCCGACCACCCTCGCGAGGTTCACCGCCGCGTGGCACGAGATCACCACGAGCCGCGGGCCGCGCGGCGTCGACGGGCTGCTGCGCACCGTCGAGCAGCTGGCCGGCGCCGCCGTCCCGGCCAGCGGCCTGGAGTCCCTGGTGCTGCCCGCGCGGGTGCGCGACTACGAGCCGTCCCTGCTCGACGAGCTCACCGCCACCGGGGAGGTCGTGTGGGCCGGCCACGGCGCCCTGCCCGGCAGCGACGGCTGGGTCTCCCTGCACCTCGCCGACCAGGCCCACCTGACGCTGCCCGAGCCCGGCCCGGTCGAGGACCCGCTCCAGCAGCGCGTGCTCGACGTCCTCTCCCCCGGTGGCGCGTGGTTCTTCCGGCAGGTGTCCGACCAGGTCGCCCGGGCGTGCGTCGCCGACGGTGACGCGCCGCCCTCCGACGAGGCGGTCAGCGCTGCACTGTGGGGGCTCGTGTGGAGCGGCCACCTCACCAACGACACCCTCGTCCCCCTGCGGGCGCTCACCCGCAGCGGTCGCGGAGCCCACCGCACCCGCCGGGCCGCCGCCCGGCCCGGCCGGGCCGCCCGCACCGGGCCGCCCGAGACCGCCGGCCGCTGGTCGGTCCTGCCCGAGGTCGACCGCGACCCGACCCGACGCGCGCACGCCTTCGCCGAGCAGCTCCTCGAGCGCCACGGCGTGGTCACGCGCGGCGCCGTCGTCAACGAGCGGGTCCCCGGCGGGTTCGCCGCGGTCTACAAGGTGCTCAGCGCGTTCGAGGAGTCCGGGCGCTGCCGACGGGGCTACTTCGTGGAGGGCCTCGGCGCCGCCCAGTTCGGCACGGCCGGCGCTGTGGACCGGCTGCGCACCTTCACCGGCGTCGACGACGAGAAGCCGGTCGCAGTCGCGCTGGCCGCCACCGACCCGGCCAACCCCTACGGCGCCGCCCTGCCCTGGCCGGCCACGTCGCGCGGCGAGGACGAGAGCGCCGGGCACCGTCCCGGTCGCAAGGCGGGCGCCGTGGTCGTGCTCGTCGACGGGGCGCTGGTGCTCTACGTCGAGCGCGGCGGCCGCACCCTGCTCACGTGGTCCGACGAGCCGGCGCTCCTCGAGCCTGCCGCCGAGGCGCTGTCGGCTGCCGTGCGCCGCGGCACGCTGGGCCAGCTCACCGTCGAGCGCGCCGACGGTGCCGCCCTGCTCGGCAGCGGCAGCCCGCTGCGCGAGGCGCTGGTCCGTGCTGGTTGAACTGGCCGAGCGCGTCTCCGGCGCGATGATGGGG
>NZ_VLJQ01000086.1:0-34862 GCF_007829375.1 Nocardioides sp. J9
TCCGGGGTGGGCTCGACGACCGGCTCGGGCTCGACGGCCGCCTCGACGGTGGCTGCCTCGACGGGCGCTTCGGCCGTCTCCTCGACCGCCGCGGGCGTGGGCTCCGGGGCGCGCTCGGGCTCGGCGGGGGCCGGCTTGCGGGCGGCAGGACGGGACGACCGGGCGGGGGTCGGTGAGCCTGCCGGCTCGGCCGCCTTCTTCTTCCGGCCGAACAGCCTGGGCGCCTCCAGGCTGAGCTTCAGCTTGTCCTGCTCGTCAGACATGGGGGGAAGTCTGTCACGACCGCCCGGCGGATCGGCGTCGGCTCGGTCCCCGGAACGGACCCGGAAATGACAGCAGGTGGATCCCGTGGGATCCACCTGCTGGTCGGTCGGGCTGACAGGATTTGAACCTGCGGCCTCCTCGTCCCGAACGAGGCGCGCTACCAAGCTGCGCCACAGCCCGCCGTTCAGCGACCCCGGAAGGGCCACTCAACGCAGGGGAGCATAGCGGAGCGGAGGGCCTGATCCCGAATCGGGGGACGCCACGCGCCGACGCCGGGGTCAGGCCGCCGGGAGCAGGGTGAGCAGCACGGCCTCGGGCCGGCAGGCCACCCGGATCCGGGTGTAGGGGTTCGTGCCGATGCCGGCCGAGACCTCGAGCCACGACGAGCCGGGGTCGCCGGGCCGCGAGCCGGCCGGGTGGCGGTGCAGGCCGCGCGCCCGAGCCGGCTCGAGGTCGCAGTTCGTGGCGTAGGCGCGGGACCCGCCGGGCAGGGGCAGGCGGACCTGGCCGCCGTGGGTGTGGCCGGCGAGGATCGCGTCGTACCCGTCGGCGGCGAACTGGTCCAGGACCCGCAGGTACGGCGCGTGCGCGACCGCGAGGCGCAGGTCGGCCGCCGGGTCCACGGCCCCGGCGACGGCCGGCAGGTCGTCGTAGGACAGGTGTGGGTCGTCCACGCCGGCGAACGCGATGGTGGTGTCGCCGACGGTCAGCCGCGAGCGGCGGTTGGTGAGGTCGAGCCACCCGGCGCCGGTGAGGCCGGCGCTGAGGTCGCGCCACGGCAGCTGC
This sequence comes from Nocardioides sp. J9, assembly GCF_007829375.1. Taxonomy (NCBI): domain Bacteria; kingdom Bacillati; phylum Actinomycetota; class Actinomycetes; order Propionibacteriales; family Nocardioidaceae; genus Nocardioides; species Nocardioides sp. J9. The sequence continues at coordinate 1,051 of NZ_VLJQ01000086.1, forward strand.
GGGGTGTGCGTGTAGCGGTGCCCGGTGTCGGGGAGCACGTAGCCGAGGGGGTTGCGCACCCCGGGCTCGAAGTAGTCGTTGGAGCCGTGGACGAACACGCCCGGCACCTCGAGCAGCGGGCCGAGGCTGTCGAGCACGACCGGCACCGCGTCGCGATGGGCGAGGTTGTCGCCGGTGTCGACGACCAGGTCCGGTCGCAGGTCGGCGAGCGAGCGCAACCACTCCTGCTTGCGCCGCTGCCCCGGCGTCATGTGGATGTCGGTCAGGTGCAGCACCCGCAGCGGCCGGGAGCCCGCGGGCAGCACCCGCACGTCGAACCGGCGCACCGTGTACTGCCGCGCCTCCCACAGCGCGTACGACGTCACCGCAGCCCCCGCCGTGCCACCGAGGGCGGCGGTGCGCAGCAGCGTGCGGAGGAAACCCATGGGGACACTCTCCCGCACACCCGGCAGAATCGGACCATGAGCACCCTCAAGGACCGCCTGCGCACCGACCTGACCACCGCCATGAAGGCTCGTGACGACGTCCGGTCCTCGACGCTGCGGATGATCCTCACCGCCGTCTCCAACGCCGAGGTCGCCGGCAAGGTCGCCAAGGAGCTCACCGACGACGAGGTGCTGACCGTGCTCGCCAGCGAGGCGAAGAAGCGCCGCGAGGCCGCGGTCGCCTTCGAGGAGGGCAACCGCCCCGAGAGCGCCGCGAAGGAGCGGGCCGAGGCCGCGGTCATCCAGGACTACCTGCCGGCCCAGCTCGGCCCGGAGGAGATCGCCGCCGTGGTCAAGGAGGCCGTCGAGAAGCTCGGCGTCGCCGGCGCCGGCCCGAAGGCCATGGGCCAGGTCATGGGCGTGGTGACCCCGCAGGTCAAGGGCCGCGCCGACGGCGCCGCGGTCGCCGCCGAGGTACGTCGCCAGCTCGGCTGACCGCCTGCCCCGGTCCGGGGCACCGGCACGGACGCGACGAGGGGCTGACCGATCCGGTCAGCCCCTCGTCGTGCGTCTGCGCCAGCCGGGCGGGTCAGTTCCCGCCGCGACCGCCGCCGCGGCCGTTGTTGCCGGGTCCGTCGCCCCCGCGGCCGCGGTTGCCCTTGTTGCCCTTGGGCTTGCGCTGCTCCTTCGGACCGCTGGAGATGTAGAGCGTGATCGTGTCGCCCTCGCCGGCCTTGTCGCCGGGGTAGGCGTAGGCGACCAGGCCGCGCTGGTAGCCCGACGTGCGGGACGGGCCGCGGACGGCGGTGAAGCCGGCTGCCTCGACCCGGTCGGCCGCCTCGTCGTAGCTCAGGCCGCCCACGGAGGGCACGGGGACCAGCAGGCCGGCCACGTCGGAGGACGACGGACGGACGAAGTCGTCGTCGGGCAGCCACTGGGCGATCGCCTTGAAGGTGTCGCCCCAGATCGGACCGGCGGTCGTCGAGCCGGAGGACGAGTAGAGGGTCCGGCCGCCGACGTACTTGTAGTCGAGCGACTCGGGCTGCCCGGCCTTGTTGACGCCGGCCACCATCGCGGCTCCGGCGAGGTTCGGCGTGTAGCCCGCGAACCACACGGCCTTGTTGTCGCTGGTCGTCCCGGTCTTGCCGGCAGCGGGCTGGCCCGGGTTGAGGGCCGCGCCGAAGCCGCCCGGCGCCACGACGCCGCGCAGGACGTCGTTGACGCCGTCGGCCACCGGTCCGGGCAGGGCCTGGGTGCAGTTCTTGTCGTACTTCTTCAGCACGTTGCCGTCGGCGTCCTCGATCTGGGTCACCGGGCGCGACTCGCAGTGCAGCCCGCGGCCGGCGAAGGTCGCGTAGGCCTGAGCCATGTCGAGCGGGCTGACGTCCGCGACACCGAGGGTGAAGGCCGGCTTCTGCCACTCCTTCGACAAGTCGATGCCCATCGCGCGGGCCAGCTTCCACGGCTCGCACAGACCGGTCTCGCGCTCGAGGTTCACGAAGAACGTGTTGACCGACTTCTGGGTGCCCTCGTAGAGGTTCGGGTTCGACGAGGAACTGGTCGAGTTCTTCGGCTGCCACACCTCGGAGCTCTGGTAGGGCCCGTCGCAGGTCTCGAACTGGTTGAGCGGGAAGTAGCCCGGGTTCGGCGCCGGGAAGGTGCGGGTCAGGGGGATGCCCTGCTTGATCGCGGCAGCCAGCACGAAGGCCTTGAAGGTCGAGCCGGGCTGGAAGCCGGCGGCGTCGCCGTACTTGCGCGGGACGGTGTAGTTGAGGAAGGTCTCGCCCTTGCCCTTGCCCATCGGGCGGGACTGGGCGAGCGCCCGCACGTTGCCGCTGCGCGGCTCCACGAGCGCGATGCCGCCGATGGCGCCATCGTCCTTGAAGACAGCCCGGCCGACGGCGTCCTGCGCGGCGCGCTGGAAGCCCATGTCGATGGTGGTCTTGATCGTCAGGCCGCCGTTGAAGATCAGGCGGTCGCGCTCCTCGGGCGTCTCGCCGAGGGCGGGGTCGGTCTTGAGCCAGCGCACGACGTAGTCACAGAAGAACTGGGCACGGGAGTTCACGCAGCCGTTCGGCTGCTCCTCGACCTTGAGGCCGAGACCGGTGGTGACCAGCCGGTCGGCCTTCTTCTGGGGGATGACGCTCAGCTGCGCCATCCGCTGGAGGACGACGTTGCGGCGCACCTTGGCCTGGGCCGGGTTGCGGGTCGGGTTGTAGGCCTCCGGGCTCTGCACCAGGCCGGCCAGCAGCGCGGACTGGCGCAGGTTGAGGTCCTTGGCGTTGACGCCGAAGTAGTGCTGGGCGGCCGCCTGGACGCCGTAGGCACCGTCGCCGAAGTAGGCGGTGTTGAGGTAGCGCTCGAGGATCCAGTCCTTGCTGTGGCGCTTCTCGAGGGCGATCGCGTAGCGCAGCTCCCGCAGCTTGCGGCCGTAGCTGTCCTCCTTGGCCTTGCGGATCGCCTCCTCGTCACCGTTGGCCTGGGTGATGAGGGTCAGCTTGACCAGCTGCTGGGTGATCGACGAGCCACCCTGGGTCACGCCGCCAGCGGCCTGGTTGGTGAACAGGGCCCGCAACGTGCCCTTCAGGTCCAGCGCGCCGTGCTGGTAGAAGCGGTAGTCCTCGATGGCGACGATCGCCTCGACCATGGTGCGCGAGATCTGGCGCAGCGGGACGTTCACGCGGTTCTGGTCGTAGAGCGTCGCGATCGTCTTGCCCGCCTTGTCGAGCACCTCGGTGCGCTGCGGCAGCTGCTCGGTCTCCAGCTCCTGGGGCAGCTCGTCGACCGACTCGGCGACGTTGCGGGCGGTGAAGCCGGCGACGCCCGCGAACGGGATCGCGAGTCCGGACACGACGACGCCGAGGACGGCGGCCACCAGCAGCATGACTCCGAGGTGGGAGAAGACCTTGCCGGGCGGCAGGCCGTCGAACCGGGTCTTGGACATGCCGTCAGGGTACGTGACCGGTCCCGGCCGACCGGATTCGCCGGAGGTGCCCGGACGGACCGGAGGGCCTCGCGGTGACCTCCTCCTGTCTAGTCCGATGTGACTAGACAGGTTGGGCCCAACGAGCGGTAGCCGTCGGCAGTTGAATCCTTTACTTTGAACCGGACGGAACGACCGAGCGCTGTGGGGGTGCTGGCGTTCCGAGTGGGACCACAAGGGGACAACATGTGGGTAGATGACTGGGCTCCGCGCGCCGCGTGCCGCGAGGGCCAGCCGGACCAGCTCTTCGTGAGGGGTGCGGAGCAGAACAAGGCGAAGCAGGTGTGCGCGGGTTGTGCCGTGCGCACCGAGTGCCTCGCGGAGGCGCTGGACAACCAGATCGAGTGGGGTGTCTGGGGCGGCATGACGGAGCGGGAGCGTCGCGCTCTCCTGCGTCGCCGGCCGAACGCCTCGTGGCGCAAGGTCCTCGAGGACGCGCGCAACCAGAACGCCGCGCGCGTCTGACCGACCGCCTGGTGCGGCTCGCCGGGACACCCCGGCGGCCGTGCCGACGGTGCCACCGGTCGGGCACGGCCGGCGCCTGACGGGCCGCCGTCGTACGACGGCGTCGCCGGTCGCTGCTACGCGCCCTCGGCCAGCAGGTCGCCGACCCGGCGCAGGCCGCCGAGGTCGTGCACGTCGCCGGCCAGGGCCGGCACGACGACCGTCTCCACCTGCGGGTGGGCGGTCGCGAACCGCTCGCGCAGCGTGCGCTCGCGCTCGACCATGCGCACCCGGTCGGCGTGCAGGCGCAGCAGCGCGGCCGCGACCGACGTGCCGTCGGTGCGCCGCAGGCGGTCGGCCACGGCTGTCGCCTCGTCGGCGGACAGGTCGCCGGCCGGCTCCGGGCTGGCCCGGTTGACGACCAGGCCGGCCAGCGGCATGCCGTCCTCGCTGAGCCGCTCGACGAAGTACTCCGCCTCGCGCAGGGCGTCGGGCTCGGGTGCCGCCACGACGAGGAACGCCGTGCCGTCGGCCTTGAGCAGCGAGTAGGTCTGCTGCGCGCGCTGGCGGAAGCCGCCGAAGACGGTGTCGAGCGCGGTCACGAAGGTCTGCAGGTCCTTGAGGAACTGCGCGCCCAGGATCCGGGTGAGCGCGTTGGTGATCAGGCTGAACCCGGCGGTCATCAGCCGAGCCGGCCCCTTCGCGGGGGCGAGCAGGAGCCGGACGAACCGGCCGTCGAGGAAGCTGGAGAGCCGCTCCGGGGCGTCGAGGAAGTCCAGGGCCGAGCGCGACGGCGGGGTGTCCACGACGATCAGGTCGTAGGTGCCGGCCGCCTGCGCGTCGCGGTGGATCTGGCCGAGCTTCTCCATCGCCATGTACTCCTGCGTGCCCGCGAACGAGCTCGACAGCGCGACGTAGAACGGGTTGGCCAGGATCTGCTGCGCCTTCTCGGGGCTGGCCTGGGAGAGCACCACCTCGTCGAAGGTGCGCTTCATGTCGAGCATCATCGCGTCGAGGTGGCCCTCACCCTCGACCCCGGCGACCGGGCGCGGGGTGTTGTCGAGGGCCTCGATGCCCATCGACTGCGCGAGCCGGCGCGCCGGGTCGATGGTGAGTACGACGACCTTGCGACCCCGCTCGGCGGCCCGGAGCGCGAGCGCGGCGCTCGTCGTGGTCTTCCCGACGCCGCCGGACCCGCAGCACACGATGATCCCGGTGGTCGGGTCGTCGAGGAGGGCGTCGACGTCGAGCGTCCCGGCGCGCTCGTGGGTGGCGGGTCCGACCCGGGTCGGACGGTGCTGGGTGCTGCGGGCCATCAGCGCTCTCCTCCTGCCGGCGCCATGCCCTGCTCGCGCAGGAGCCGGGCGAGCTCGTAGAGCCCGCCCATGTCGATGCCGCCGGCGATCCGTGGCAGCTCGTAGGACGGCACACCCAGGCCGGCGACCAGGGTGCGCTGGGAGTCCTCGAGCGCGCGGCGCTCGGCGTGGTCGGCGGCCTCGGCGAGCAGGCCGTCGACGAGCTCGGGGGTGACGTCGATCCCGCCGGCGGCCAGGTCGGCTTCCAGGGCGGCCCGGTCGAGGGTGCCGGCGCGGGCCGCGGCGAGCTGCTCGGCCGACAGGTCGCGGGGGCGGACCAGGTTGACCACGACCCCGCCGACGGGGAGCCCCGCGGAGCGCAGCTCGGCGATCCCGTCGGCGGTCTCCTGCACCGGCATCTCCTCGAGCACGGTGACCAGGTGGACGGCGGTCTGCGGGGACCGGAAGAGCGTCATCATCGTGTCGGACTGGGCCTTGATCGGCCCGACCTTCGCCAGCCCCGCCAGCTCGTTGCTGACGTTGAGGAACTGGGTGATCCGGCCGGTCGGCGGCGCGTCGAGCACGACGGCGTCGTACTCGATGGCGCCCTTGTTGCGGGCGTTGCGTTGCACCGCCTCGTAGACCTTGCCAGTCAGCAGCACGTCGCGGACGCCCGGCGCGATGGTGGTCGCGAACTCGATGACCCCGAACTTGTCGAGCGCCTTGCCGGCGCGGCCGAGCCGGTAGTACATCGCGAGGTACTCCAGCAGCGCCGACTCGGCGTCGATGTGCAGCGCGTGCACGACGCCGCGGCCGCCGGTGGCGTCGGGCAGGCCGGTGGTGAGCCGCCGCTCCTGGTAGGGGAGCGGGTCGACGTCGAACATCCGGGCGATGCCCTGGCGTCCCTCGACCTCGCACAGCAGGACGTTGCGGCCGCGGGTCGCCAGGGCGAGGGCGAGCGCGGAGGCGACCGTCGACTTGCCGGTGCCCCCCTTGCCCGTGACCACGTGCAGGCGGACCTTCCCCCAGTCACTCACGCGGCGCAGCCTAGTGGCCGGTGCGAAAGCGACCGGGGGATTCCGCCCTTTCCGGCGTGCTCGGGTGCCGCTCAGTCCAGGGCGAGCCCCGCGGCCGGAGCGGTGCGGGCGGCACGTCGCGCGGGCAGGACCGCCGCGGCGAGGCCGGCCGCCGCCGAGAGCGCCACGACGAGCCCGAGCTGGCCCCACGGCAGCACCAGCGCGGCGCCGGACACGGCCGGAGCGACCAGGGCCTGCACGCCGAGCCACGCGTAGGTCACGCCCAGCGCGGTGCCGAGCAGGGCGGCGACGCCGGACAGCAGGACCGCCTCGACGGCCAGCATCCGGCGCACCTGCCGGCGGGTGAGCCCGAGCGCCCGCAGCAGCGCGTGCTCGCGGCCCCGCTCGAGCACCGAGAGCCCCAGGGTGTTGGCGATGCCGACGAGGGCGATCACCACGGCGATCGCGAGCAGGCCGACCACGCCGCCGCCCAGGACGTCGAGCTGGAGGTCGACGTACGCACGGCGGGCGAGGCCGTTCTCGACGGCGGCGTCGACGGGGCCGCCGATCGCCTCGAGGGCCCCGGCGAGGTCCTCGGGGTCCGCACCCTCCGCGGCGCGCACCCACACGGCCTGCGTGCCGGGCGCGGGGGAGAGCCGGGCGAGGGTCTGCGGCGCCACCAGCGCCGCCTCGCCCCACCCCTCGCCGCCGCGCACCCGCAGCGTCGTGGCGCGACCGCCCACGACGACGTCGACGAGGTCGCCCTCGACGAGGTCGTCGCCCAGCAGGTCCCACGGCACGAGGACCTGCCTCGGCCGCGGCTGTGGCAGCGCCTGGTGCAGCACCGCGTCCGCCGCCCGGGTCGGAGCCAGCACCGGCAGCTCCTCGCCCGCGACGGTGGCCGGGGCGCCGGGCACGGGGACCGCCTCCGCCACGTCCTCGACGGCCCGCACCCGCGCCGGCAGGTCCGCAGGCAGCGGTCGTGGCGCGGTCAGGGCGAGGTCGACCGGGTGCTGGGCGTCCATCTCGTCCCCCACGGCGGTGCGGGAGCTGGCGAGCCCGGTGAGCACCGCGGTCGTCAGCGTCACCCCGATCAGCAGCGACGCCGTGGTCGCGGCCGTGCGCCGGGGGTTGCGCACCGCGTTGCCGGCAGCGAGCCGGCCGGCCGGGCCGACGGCACGCCCGACGAGCCCGGAGACGGCGCGCAGCGCGCCGGGCACCACCGCCGGGCCCAGCAGCAGCACCCCGAGGAAGGTGGCGGCACCGCCGAGCACGAGGAAGGCCGGTGCGGCGACGGCGACGGCGACCGCGAGCGCAGCCGATCCGGCGAGGACCAGCAGCATCCCGAGGCCGACCCGGGTGCGGCCGGGCGCGGTCGCGAGCCGGGTGCTGTCGTCGGGCCGCAGCGCCGCGAGCGGGCTGACCTGCACGACCCGGCGGGTGGGCAGCCATGCCGCCACCAGCGGCACCCCGACGGCCACGGCCGCGGCGACCACCAGCCAGGGGACGCTGACGGCGGCCGCGCCGAGGCGTGCCTCCGGCCAGCGGTCGTTGACCAGCGCCACCAGGCCACGGCCCGCGACGAGGCCGGCCCCGGTGCCGACCACGGCCGCCACGACCCCGAGGGCCAGCGACTCCGCGCGCACCGAGCGCAGCACCTGGCGGCGGGTCGCCCCGACGCAGCGCAGCAGCGCGAAGTCGCGGCTGCGCTGGGCGAAGAGGATGGCGAAGGTGTTGTTGATGACCAGCACCGCCACCAGCAGGGCGATCGTGGCGAAGAGCAGGGCGATGATCGCGACGACGTCGACGCCGTTGTTGACCTCGGTCTGCAGCTCCTGCACGAAGGCGCCCACGCGCGCCGGCTCCGCCCCCGGTACGACGGAGCGGACCGCGTCGCGGGCGGCGCCGAACCCCTCGCCACCGGACCACGCCACGCTGCTGACGTAGAGCTCGTCCTGCCACCGGGACAGGTCGGACCACAGCAGGTAGACCGACGCCACCGAGAACGACGAGGGGGAGTCGGCGAGCCCGACGACGGTCACGTCGAGCGCGTCGGCGCCGGTGCCGACGCGCAGCCGGTCGCCGAGGGCGATGTCGTCGGCCTTCGCGGCGTTGGGGTCGATCAGCGCCTCACCCGGTGAGGCGGGGAACCGGCCGGCGACGAGCTCCTGCCAGCGGTGGTCCGGGCGGTCCGGCACCTGGCCGACGTCGGCGCTGGTGTCGACCACCGTGCCCCCGTGGCCGAGGGGCTGCAGGGTCCAGCCGACCAGCCACGCGTCGGCACCGGCCTCGGGTGCGGCGGCGAGGAGCCGGCCGGTCGAGCACGGCGTCGGCACCGTCGTACGGCTCGTCGAGGCCGGCGGTCAGGCCGTCACGGACGGCGGAGGAGAGGGCCGCGGTGACCACCACGAGCACGACCCCGACGACGACTGCGAGCAGCGCGGCGCCGTACCGCCGGGTGTGGGTGCGCAGCGAGGCGAGCAGGACGGTGCGCATCAGGCGGCCGCCGGGCTCAGCGCGGCCACGAGGTCGGCCGGGGCGGGATCGGTGAGCCGGTGGGTGATGCGGCCGTCGGCGAGGACCACGACGTCGTCGGCGTACGCCGCGGCGTCGAGCTCGTGGGTGACCATGACGACGGTCTGGCCGAGCTCGCGCACCGAGCCGCGCAGGAAGGACAGCACCTCCGCCGACGCGGCTGAGTCCAGGTTGCCGGTGGGCTCGTCCGCGAACACGATCGCGGGGCTGCCGACGAGGGCGCGGGCGATGGCGACCCGCTGCTGCTGGCCGCCGGAGAGCTCGGCGGGACGGTGGTCGAGCCGCCCGGTGAGGCCGAGGGTCTCCACGACGTGGTCGAAGCGCTCGCGCAGGTCGGCGCGGGCGCGGCCGGCGAGCTCGGTGGGCAGCCAGATGTTCTGCTCCGCGGTCAGCATCGGCAGCAGGTTGAAGGCCTGGAAGACGAACCCGACGTGGTCGCGGCGGAAGCGGGTCAGCGCGTCGTCGGAGAGCCCGTCGAGCGGCTGGCCGGCCACGCTGACCGAGCCTCCGGTGGGCTGGTCGAGGCCGGCGAGGCAGTGCATCAGCGTGGACTTGCCGGAGCCGGACGGGCCCATGATCGCGGTGAACCTGCCGGCCGGCAGGTCGAGGTCGACACCGCGCAGCGCGTGCACGACCGTGTCGCCGCGGCCGTAGCTGCGGGCTAGGCCGCGGGCGGACGCGGCCGGCGCGGTCGGGGTCGTCGGGGTGGTCGGGGTCGTCGGGGCCGGCGGCGCAGGGTGGGTCGGGGGAGTGGGACGGGTGGTCGGTGAGGTCGGGAAGGACATGCCCCGAGCCTCGTCCGCCGCGGCCGCCAGGTCGTCAGGCCACGGCGTGAGCTGCAGGTACGACGACGGGTGGACGTCGCGACCGCCGGGGCGGGCTCAGTCCTCCTGCGGTCGGACGAGCCCGGTCTCGTAGGCGAGGACGACCAGCTGCACGCGGTCGCGGGAGCCGGTCTTGGCGAGCAGCCGGCCGATGTGCGTCTTCACGGTCGCCTCGGACACCACGAACTCTGCGGCGATCTCGCTGTTCGACAGCCCGCGGCCCACGAGCACCAGGGTCTCCCGCTCGCGGTCGGTCAGCGTCGCCAGTCGCTCGTCGGGTGCGGGGGCGTCCCCGGTCGCCGCGCCGGGGGCGGGCAGGGCGGACGCGAAGTGCTCCAGCAGTCGGCGGGTGGTGCTCGGCGCGACCACCGAGTCGCCCGCGTGCACGGTGCGGATGGCGCCCAGCAGGGTGTCCGGGGTGGCGTCCTTGAGCAGGAAGGCGGCGGCACCGGCCCGGATCGCGGCGAACGCGTACTCGTCGAGGTCGAAGGTCGTCAGCACCACCACCTGCGGCGCACCGGGCCGCTCGGCCAGCCGGCGGGTGGCCTCGACCCCGTCCAGGCGCGGCATCCGCACGTCCATCAGCACCACGTCACAACCGGTCACCGCGAGCCGCTGGAGGGCCTCGCTGCCGTCGCCCGCCTCGCCGACGACGGTGAGGTCGGGCTCGCTGTCGATGAGCATCCGGAAGCCCGCGCGCACCAGCTCCTGGTCGTCGACGAGGAAGACGCGGATCGGCGTCGGGGTCGCGTCGGGGGTGCCGTCGGTGGTCGCGGTCACCGGGGAATCCTCGCGCACACGCGGAAGCCGCCACCCGCCACCGGTCCGATGGCGAGGCTGCCGCCGTGGGCGGCGACGCGTTCCTGCATCCCGGCGAGCCCCAGCCCGCGGCCGTCGTCGGTCGCCGCCGCACCACGGCCGTCGTCGTGCACCTCGACGACCAGCTCCGGGCCGTCCTCGCGCACCTCCACCCTCGCCCGGGCGTCGGGTCCGGCGTGCTTGCGCACGTTGCTCAGCGCCTCCTGCACGATCCGGTAGGCGGTCAGCGCCACCCCGTCCGGCACCGCCGGGGCCGGGTCCGGGAGCGACCACTCGACGGGGGTGCCGGCGTCGCGGGCCTCCGCCAGCAGTGCGGGCAGGTCGGAGAGCCGCGGCTGCGGCGCGGTGACGCCGGTGTCCTCCGCGCGCAGGACCCCGAGCATGCGGCGCAGCTCGGCGATGGCCTCGCGCCCGGTGGCGGCGATCGTGCCCAGTGCCGGTACGGCGACCGCCGGGTCCTGCCGCGCGGCCGCACCCGCCCCGTCGGCCTGCACCACGATCGTGGTCAGGCTGTGCGCCACGACGTCGTGCATCTCGCGGGCGATCCGGTGCCGCTCCTCGACCGCCGCCAGCGCGGCCTGCTGCGCGGCCTCGCGCTCGAGCCGCTCACCCCGCTCGACCAGGGCGTCGACGTACGCCTGCTGGGTGCGCGCGAGCGTGCCGAGCGCCCACGCGACCACGACGAAGAGGGCGACGGGGACGAAATAGGCGGTGAAGTTCTGCCAGGTGATCGCCTGGTCGTCGAAGTTGGTGAGCCAGTCCACCGCCGCGACCCCGGCGCCGACCACGCCGACGAGGAGCGCGCCCGCAGCCGGCAGGGCGCTGGCGTGGCGGGCGACCGAGTAGGTCGCGACGGGGAACGCCAGCTGGCTCCACAGGGGGTAGTCGACGAGCAGCGCCTGGAGGCCGGTCGCGGCGGCGATGACGACGAAGACCTCCACCGGGTGCCGGCGCCGCCACAGCAGCGGGGTGATCTGGGCGGTCATGAGCACGCCGTCGAGGACGTCGACCAGCACGAGCACCAGCGGCACCGGCAGGAGCAGGAGCACGACCAGCGTGACGTCGAACCACCGCTCGGCGCGCGGGCCGAGCCGCAGGGGTTGCCTCAGCTGACGTGCCACGGCACCACCGTAGGTGGGACGGACGGGCGCGGCGTCCGACCCCGGTCTGATCCCCGGGCCGCCGGATCACCTCCCGGGAGGACGCGTTCCGGCGTACCGTGGAGGTGACGGAAGGAGTCGCCATGGCCGAGCAGCCCCGCACCGAGCGCTTCCGGCGCCTGCCCCCACCGGTGGACCCGTCGGCCGTGCGGACGGTGCACGACGTCGACCCGCCGCCGCCCGAGGAGGACGACGAGTACCGCGAGCTGCTCTGGGTGGTGAACCGCTTCGGCTGATTCCCTATTGGGGATCAGGCGTCAAGTGGCGGGTTGTTTGACGTCGTCGATGCCGGTTGTCAGGATCGTTGGTGGGGAAGGTCGCCTCGTGTGCCGACGCCGTTGGGTGTCTGGCTTTGCATGCCCCGCTGGGGCTTGGTGAGGGGCCTTCCCCGCCTTCTTGCTGCGGCGGCGCGAGCGCACCTCGGGTGGGACGGTCCACTGCTGGGCGATGATCTGCTTGGCCTGCGCTGCGGTGACGGGGGTGCCGTCGGTGTCGCAGATGACGTAGGGCATGCCGCGGCGCATGACGGCCCAGAAGCGTTCGGCGAGGTGGCCGGCAACGACGCAGTTGGCCTTGAGGTGGTCTGCGCCGCGTTCGACCATCTGCTGGTAGTAGACCCGTGCCAGCTGGGGGTCGTGTTTGCGGGCGTGATCGGCGGCACGGTTCAAGGTGACGCGTAGCAGGCTCGAGCCGGCCTTGCTCATCGGCTGGCCCTTGCGGTCGGTCTCTCCGGTCTCGCTGGCCTTGGGTGCGAGTCCGGCGAAGGACTTGAAGTGCCTGCCGCTGGGGAACCGCCGTGGGTCGCCGATCGCCGCGGCCAACACGGGTCCGCTGACCTCGGCGACACCGGGCAGGGTGCGGGCGAGCTGTCCGACGTCGACCCATCGGTAGGCCTCCTCGCAAGCGGCCGCGTGCTGGGCGAGCTGGGTCTGAACCGCGCGCAGCAGGGCGACCTCGGTGACGACTTCGGCGGCCAGGTCGGACCATGCGATCGCGGGATGGTCGCCGTAGAGCTCGACCGCGGCAGCCGCAGCCTCGCGCCACTGTTCGGCACGAGCGGCGCCCAGGTGGTTGTTGGACGCCTTCACGATGACCGCCGTCAGCCGAGCCCGCCCGGCCTTGAGCAGTGCGCGGGGGTCGGCCCACCGTTCCAGGACCGCCAGATCGGCTGCACCCAAGTCGCCGGTCAGCGGCGTCATCGGCATCAGCTGCCGGACCAGGTCCTTGATCCGGACCTTGTGCTCGGACGCGAGCCGGGTGAGCCGGTCGACGGCACGGACCCGTCGATCCAGCGCAGCAACCTCGACATCCGGCAGCTGCAGCGGGCGCACCGCGTCCGGTGCGACCAGCGGCAGCCGGGCCAGAGTGTCGGCGTCGATGCCGTTGCTCTTCGCGTGCCGGGACAAGAACCGGCGCAGGTCCGCAGCTTTGGCCGAGGACACCCGGAACACCAGATGGCCCCGAGCGGTGAAGAACACCGCGATCGGTAGCCAGGCCGGCCCGGTCGGCTCGAAGACCACCTCCAACCGCGTGCCCGGGTCCGCGCCGGCCAGCGCCGCCTGCTCGATCAGCGTCAGGCTCTCCACCGTCGGGCGGCAGCGTCGTCGACACACCTCGCGCCCGTCCTCGGCCAGCACCCGCACCGTGTGGTCGCTGGCGATACCCAGGTCGATCCCGACCAGCCTCCTGGACCCCATCGCTCACCTTCCTGTCGTGTCCTCGATATCGACTCCGACAGGTCCGCCGAACGACGTACCTCCACGGCCACGGTCCCAAGAGCAGGCGAGCGATCTGACGACGGCTCCCACTCATGCGCTGAAACCGGACCCGACCTCGCTGGGCCGGTCCACTTCCCTCATCCGGGGCATCCGTGGCCAGACCAGCGATGGCAATCAGCCGAACGGGGCCACCGACCCGCAGGCCGACACCCCAGAGCCCGTCACGACGCCACTCACCGGACCAGCCGGGACACTCACCATCCCGGGACCCGCGACGGTGATCAACCGCCGGAGCTCCTTACATGAGCCGACCGGCAGGCCGGCCGTGCGGGTCAGGCGAGCTTGTCGGCCAGCACGACCCAGGTGAAGAAGCAGATCCCCAGCAGCATGCCGACGTGGGCGAGGATCGACAGCCCGGGGCCCTGGCCCCAGCTGTCACCCGTGGTCGCGGTGGCGTGCTTGCCGGAGCCCGACAACCAGCGGGCGAGGATGAGCAACCCGATCACCACCTCGATCCACCACACGACCAGCGACGCGGCGCCGAGCGCCCCGCCCGGTGAGGAGAGGTAGGCGATCCAGGTCGCCAGGGCGACCACGCCGATGACGGTGTGCGCGTTGACGACGGCGAGGGGGACGAGCGCGTGCCCCGCCTGCGACTGCTCGGTGGCGAGCCGCAGCCTCGTCAGCAGCACCACGACCGCGGCCAGACCGGTCAGCAGCCACACGGCGTTGTCCAGATTCACGGCAGGCATCGTCGCACACGATGTGAGGGCGGCCACAGGTCAGCGCCTGAGTAGGGTGCTGGGCATGACCAAGTGGGAGTACCAGGTGGCGCCCGTCCTCAACCACGTCGCGGCGCAGATCCTCAACAACTTCGGCCAGGACGGCTGGGAGCTCGTCACCCTCGTCCCGGGCCAGGGCGGCAACGACATCGCCTACTTCAAGCGTCCGGTCGAGGGCTGAGCCGTGGCCACGCCCGAGGAGCGTCTCGCCGAGCTCGGCCTCACGGTCCCGGACGTCGTACCGCCCGTCGCGGCGTACGTGCCCGCGGTCCGCAGCGGTGCGCACGTCTTCACCGCCGGCCAGATCCCGATGCGCGACGGCGAGCTCGTCGCCACCGGCAAGGTCGGTGACACCGCCACGCCCGAGCAGGCGACCGGGGCCGCGCGCCAGTGCGCCCTCAACGCGCTCGCGGCGATCCGGTCGCAGACCGGCACCCTCGAGGGCGTGCGGATCGTGAAGGTCGTCGTCTTCGTCGCCTCCACGCCCGACTTCACCGGACAGCCGGCCGTCGCCAACGGTGCGTCCGAGCTGTTCGCGCAGGTCTTCGGCGACGCCGGCGTGCACGCCCGGTCCGCCGTCGGCGTGGCCGCGCTGCCCCTCGACGCCACCGTGGAGGTCGAGGTCGTCGCCGAGGTCGCCGAGGTCTCCGCGTGAGGATCCCGCTGCCGCCGGTGGGGCTGCCCGAGCACCTCGTCGCGCTGGCGCGGGAGTTCACCGAGGGCGGCCGTGAGCCGGCCGAGCCGCGCGACGCGGCGACGGTGATCCTCCAGCGCCCGGGCGCGGGCGGGGAGCCGGAGGTCTACCTGCTGCGGCGCCACGTGACGATGGACTTCGCCGGCGGGATGGCCGTCTTCCCCGGCGGGGGCGTCGATCCCCGCGACTACGACCACGAGGTGGCCTGGGCCGGTCCCGCCCCCGAGGAGTGGGCGGCCCGCCTGGGCACGACCGAGGACGTCGCCCGGGCCCTGGTCTGCGCCGCGGTGCGGGAGACCTTCGAGGAGTCCGGCGTGCTGCTCGCCGGCCCGTCCGCCGACGAGGTCGTCGCCGACACCACCGGCGAGGACTGGGAGGCCGACCGGCACGCGCTGGAGTCGCGCGCGCTGTCGCTGACCGACTTCCTCGACCGCCGCGGCCTCGTGCTGCGCACCGACCTGCTCGGCATCTGGAGTGCCTGGCTGACCCCGGTGATGGAGCCGAAGCGCTACCGCACCTGGTTCTTCGTCGCGCAGCTGCCCGAGGGCCAGGTCACCCGCGACGTCTCGACCGAGTCCTCGGAGGTCGTCTGGCTCTCCGCCGACGAGGCCGTCGCCCAGGCCGACCGCGAGGAGCTCGCGATGCTGCCCCCGACGTACCTCACCTGCCTGGAGGTCGCCAGCCTCGGCACGGTCGACGCCGTGCTCGCCGCCAGCCGGGGGCGCCGCGCGGAGATGTTCATGCCCGAGGTCGAGGAGCACGAGGACGGCTGGACGCTGTCGATGCCCGAGCACCTGCGGCCGATGGTGCTGGCCCGACGGGAGAGCTGACCGTGGAGCCCTGGCACGGCGGCGAGCACGGCGACCGGGGGCGGTGCGTCCTCGCGCCGAACCCCGGCCTGATGACCCTCGACGGCACCAACACCTGGATCCTGCGCGAGCCGGGCGCGCGCCGCTCGATCGTGGTCGACCCCGGGCCGCTGCACGACGACCACCTCGACGCCGTCGCCGCCGTCGCGGGGGAGGTCGACGCGGTGGTGGTCACCCACCACCACATCGACCACACCGAGGCGGCGCGCTCCTTCGCCGAGCGGATGGGGTGCGGCGTCCGCGGCCTCGACGCGGACCAGTGCTGGCGCGCCGACCCCGTGGTCGACGGCGAGCAGATCGAGCTCGACGGCCTGCGGCTGGAGGTGCACCACACGCCGGGCCACACCCGTGACTCGATCTCGCTGCTGGTCGAGGAGGACCGGGCGCTGCTCACCGGCGACGCGGTCCTCGGCCGCGGCACCACGGTCATCGCGCACCCCGACGGCGACCTCGCCGGCTACATGGACTCGCTCGAGCGGATGCGCGGCCTCGTGCAGGACGGCCGGGTCGCGACCCTGTGGCCGGCCCACGGGCCGGTGCTCGCCGACGCGGCCGGCGTCCTCGATCACTACCGGACGCACCGGCGCGAGCGCCTCGACCAGGTCGAGCAGGCCCTCGCGGTGCTGGGCAGGACCCCGCCGCTCGACCCCGACGCCGCCGACGACCCGATCCTCGCGCGCCGCGTCGTGGAGGTCGTCTACGCCGACGTCGACGAGTCCCTGTGGGGCGCCGCCGAGTGGTCGGTGCGGGCGCAGCTGGAGTACCTCGCCCGTCGTACCCGCTGATCCGAGGGTTGCGCGGCGAGGCCGGATCTGCTCGTTCCCCGGATTTCTGGTGAGGCCTCTGCTGGAGTGGTCCCATGCTCCCTCCACGCACGACCAGACCGCTGACGCTTGCCCTCGCGTCGTCGCTCGCCCTGGTGGGTGTGCTCGCGGCGGGCCCGGCGATGGCCGCCGACACCGTCCCGGGCACGCCCGCGGCCACGGCCTCGGCCGACCCGGCGCCTGCTCCCGAACCCGAGCCGGCCCCTGACCCGGCGCCTGACCCGGCGCCTGACCCGGCCCCGGAGCCGATCCCCGCGGCCCCCGAGCCGACCCCCGCAGGCCCCGAGCCGGCACCGGCACCAGCCCCCGAGCCGGACGCCTCGCCTGCGCCGTCCGGTCCCGCCGCCAGTGCGGACCCGGCGCCCGCCACGCCCGGGGCGACGGGTGGGCCTGCCGTCGGGCTGGCTGCCGAGCCGTCGCCAGACGTCTCCGCAGCCGCCGGCCCGGGCGCGGTCGTCGTGTCCGGCGGCACGTCGATCGTCGTCGAGGCCACCGGCCCCGAGGGCGCCGAGGTCCCGCTCGACTTCTCGATCAGCGGCGGGTGGTCCGAGCTGCCCATCGTCGTGGGGACCTGTGCGATCAGCGACGTCTACGTCAGCTCGGTCCTGCAGTTCCACCGCCTCGACTTCCTCGGGCTCGTGCTCGGCACCAGCTTCTCGACGACCCGCACCCTCGAGGTCGGCACCTACCACGGCGCCTGCCTCTGGGCGCCGGTCTCGATCCTCAACCTGCTGCAGTACAAGCTGCACCGCTTCACCATCGAGGTGACCGACCCGGTGCCGACCGTCACCGTGCCGGTTGACGGCACTGCCGAGGCCACCTCCGCGGACGGCGCCCCCGTGAGCTTCGCGGCCTCCGGCCACGACGCCATCGACGGCCCCCTGCCGGTGACCTGCCTGCGCCCCGGCGACGTACCGGCGGCGTCCGGCGACGTCTTCCCGATCGGCGCCACGACGGTGACCTGCTCCGCGACGAACTCGCGCTCCAGCACCACCAGCGAGTCCTTCGTCGTCACCGTCACCGCGCCGGAACCCACCGTCACCGTGCCGGCCGACCTCGTCGAGGAGGCCACCGGGCCCGACGGCGCAGCGGTCGACTTCGCGGCCGGCGGCGAGGACTTCACCGGCACCCCGCTGCCCGCCACCTGCCGGGTGTGGGACGGCAGCCCCGGCCCCGCCACCGGCCCGGAGGTCGCCGCGGGCGACACCTTCCCGCTCGGTGACACCTACGTGCGCTGCGACGTCGTCGACGTCTGGGGCGGGGAGGCGAGCGCGACCTTCCGGGTCGGCGTCGTCGACACCACCGGACCGGTCATCACCGTGCCGGCCGACATCACCGTCCGGTCGAACGCCGACGAGGGTGCCGTCGTGACCTTCACGGCCACCGCGCACGACGCCGTCGCGGGCGACGTCCCGGTGACCTGCGACCCCGCGTCGGGCTCGACCTTCCCCTACGGCACCACGGTGGTCACCTGCACCGCCAGCGACGCCGCGGCGCCGGTGCTGACCCGCGCGGCCCGGACCACGACCGGTGCGACGTTCACCGTCACCGTGCTCGAGGCGGAGCTCCCGGACGAGGACGGCCTCGGCGGCGACGACGTCCCGGTCACGGGCGACGTCGGTGGACAGGTCGACAGCCAGGGCGCGCCGGCTGACGCCGCAGGACTCCCGGCCACGGGCGCCCCGGCGCTCACCGCGCCGCTGCTCCTCGCGCTGCTGCTGCTCGGGGCCGGGGCGGGCCTCGTGCTGCGCCGCCGCGCCTGACCGACCCGCGCACCCGCGCGCCGACGTGGCGTGGCTAGGTTGGCCGACGTGAACGCCAGTGCCGGAGTCCTGATCCGTGAGTGGCGCCAGCGCCGCCACCTCTCGCAGCTCGAGCTCGCCAGCCGGGCCGACGTCTCGACCCGCCACCTGAGCTACATCGAGACCGGCAAGGCGCGCCCCACCAGCGCGATGGTCATGCGCCTGTGCGACTTCCTGGAGGTCCCCTTGCGCGAGCAGAACCAGGTGCTGGTGGCAGCCGGCCACGCACCCGCCCACCCCGAGCTGAGGCTCACCGACCCGCCGATGGCCGAGGCGAACGCCGCGCTCGAGGCCATCCTGCGCGGTCACCTCCCGTTCCCCGCGCTGGTCGTCGACCGGCACTGGGACCTGGTCACCGCGAACGACGCGGCCTTCGCCCTCCTCGACGGCGTCCCGCCCGAGCTCCTCGAGCCGCCCGTCAACGTCATCCGCGTGTCCGTGCACCCCGACGGCCTCGCCCCGCGCATCGAGAACCTCGAGGAGTGGCGCGCCCACCTCGCCGTCCGCCTGCGCCGGGAGTACGACGCCAGCGGGGACGAGCTGCTCCGGGAGCTCCACGACGAGGTGGTCGGCGACGGCGTCCCCGACGTTGACTCATCCGCGCTCGTCGTACCCCTGCGGCTGCGGGTCTCCGACGACCTCGTGCTGTCCCTGATGTCGACGACCACCGTCTTCGGAACCCCCCGCGAGGTCACCCTCAGCGAGCTCGCCATCGAGGCCTTCTACCCCGCCGACGACCCCACCCGCGACTACCTCACCGCCCGCTCCTGACGCCGGAGGAGGGCCGCGGGGACTACCGCAGAGGCCTTGACACACGACACCACCCGTGCCAGGCCGCCCCGGAGGGCAGGCCGGCGGACGGGTGGTGTCGTGAAGAGGGGGCCGGCGGGGGAGGGGTCAGCGCGCGCGGCGCGACATCCGCTCCATGTCGAGGATGACCACCGAGCGGGGCTCGAGGCGCAGCCAGCCGCGCGAGGCGAAGTCGGCGAGCGCCTTGTTGACCGTCTCGCGGGAGGCGCCGACCAGCTGGGCGAGCTCCTCCTGGGTGAGGTCGTGGTGCACGTGGACGCCGTCGTCGGCGGTGCGGCCGAAGCGGTCGGCGAGGTCGAGCAGCGCCTTGGCGACCCGGCCGGGCACGTCGGAGAAGACGAGGTCCGCGACGACGTCGTTGGCCTTGCGCAGCCGGCCGGCGAGCTGGGCGAGCAGGCCGCGGGCGACGACCGGGCGGCCCTCGAGCCAGCGCAGGAGGTCCTCGTGCGACAGCGAGGCGAACTCGGCGTCGGTCACCGCGGTCACCGTCGCCGAGCGCGGGCCGGGGTCGAAGAGCGACAGCTCGCCGAACATCTGGCCGGGGCCCATGATCGCGAGCAGGTTCTCGCGCCCGTCCGAGGACGTGCGACCGAGCTTCACCTTGCCCTCGAGCACGACGTACAGCTTGTCGCCGCTGTCGCCCTCGTGGAACAGCACCTCGCCGCGGCGCAGCCGCGTGGTGGCCAGCGACGAGCGCAATGCCGCCATGGCCTCGTCGTCGAGGGCACTGAACAGTGGCGCCTGACGGAGTACGTCGTTGTCCACGCTTCCTCCAAAGTGTAGAACCCGGTCGGCGGCATCCTAGCCTGCAGCCCGTCGCACCCAGCGGACGCACGGCTCCTGTTGTCGGCGCGCCCCCGTAGGCTGGCTCCGTGCGGGAGATCAGGCGGGCCATCACGGTCGACGACGAGACCCCGACCCAGCGGGTCCGCCGCGCCCGCAAGATCAACCGCGTGCTGGCCGAGACCTACCCCGACGCGAAGGCCGAGCTCGACTTCGACGACGCCTTCCAGTGCCTGGTCGTCACCGTGCTCTCGGCCCAGACGACCGACAAGCGGGTCAACGCAGTGCGCCCGATCCTGTTCGCGGCCTACCCCGACCCGCCGGCGATGGCCGCCGCCGACCGCGCCCACCTCGAGCAGATCGTCGGACCGCTGGGCTTCTTCCGAGCCAAGACCGAGTCGCTGCTCAAGCTCAGCGCCGCCCTCGTCGAGAGGTACGACGGCCAGGTGCCCGGGCGCCTCGAGGACCTCGTGACGCTCCCCGGCGTCGGCCGCAAGACCGCCAACGTGGTGCTCGGCAACGCCTTCGACGTCCCCGGCATCACCGTCGACACGCACTTCGGCCGGCTCGCGCGGCGGCTGGGGTTCACCGAGGAGACCGACCCGGTGAAGGTCGAGCACGCCGTCGGTGCGCTCTTCCCCAAGCGGGACTGGACGATGCTCTCCCACCACCTCATCTGGCACGGCCGGCGACGCTGCCACGCCAAGAAGCCCGCGTGCGGCGCCTGCCCGGTCGCACGGTGGTGCCCGTCGTACGGCACCGGCCCGACGGACCCGGTGGAGGCGGAGAAGCTGGTCCGCACGGAGGGCCCGAACTGATGCGTGGGGTGCGCGCCGCCGGCCTGGCGGCGGTGGCGATGCTGCTGACGGCGTGCGACGGCGGCGGCCCGGCCGCGCTGGCGTGCAAGGTCGAGGTCGACACCCCCGAGCTCGTCGCCGACCGCGAGGCCGCCGGCATCGCCGACTGCACGGAGGTGCGCACCTCCGCCGGCGCGGCCGACCTGCCCGACGTCGCGCTGCACTGCCTGGGAGGCGAGGACTCGCTCTCGCTGGCCGACGTCGAGGGCCCGGCGGTCATCAACTTCTGGTCGACGACCTGCGGGCCGTGCCGCGAGGAGATGCCGGTCCTGCAGCAGTTCCACGAGCGGTACGGCGACCGGGTGACCATGCTGGGCGTCAACTTCCTCGACACCTACCCCGGCGCGGCGATCGACTTCGCCCGGCTCAAGTCCGTCACCTACCCCTCGGCGGCCGACGCGTGCGGCGACCTGCAGGAGAGCGACCTGGTGCTGCAGGTGCTGCCGCAGTTCCTCTTCGTCCGCGAGGACGGGTCGGTCGAGCAGAAGGCCGGCGGCATCGACTCGCTCGCGGAGATCGTGGCGATGAGCGAGGACGCGCTGGGTATCGACCTCTCCGACCCCGGTGCCGACCTCGACGACCGGCCGGAGAAGCCATGACCGACCAGCCCGCCGACCTGCCTGCCGACCTGCCTGCCCGCCTGCCTGCGGACCTGCCCGACTGGCTGCTGCCCGTCGCGGAGGGCGCCCGGGCGATCGAGGGCAGCGACCTGACGGCGTTCCTGCCCCCGCCGGGCCGCGAGGTCCGCCGCGGCGCGGTGCTGATGCTCTTCGGCGAGCGCGACGTGCTGCTCACCGAGCGCGCCCACGACATGCGCTCCCACCCCGGCCAGGTCTCCTTCCCCGGCGGCAGCATCGACCCCGGCGAGACGGCGGTGCAGGCTGCGCTGCGCGNGGCTGCCGCCGTCGAACTTCGCGGTCACCCCGATCCTGGGCTGGTGGCGCGAGCCCGGCCCGGTCCGGGTCGCCTCGCCGGAGGAGGTGCACGCGATCCACCGGGTCACCCTCGAGGAGTTGTTCGCGCCCGAGCACCGCATCCAGGTCCGCCACCCCGGCGGGTGGACCGGTCCCGGCTTCCTGATCGGCCCCGACAAGGACGTCATCCTGTGGGGCTTCACCGGCGGCATCCTCACCCGGTTCTTCGACTTCCTCGGGTGGCTCCCGCCGGTGGCGGACCCGCCGGTGCATGATCTCCCCGACTACATGCTCGCCGAGTACGCCCGCCGGGCCAGCCGGACGGCCGCCGCTCCGGGCGCCGAGGAACCGGGGGACGACGGCATGGACATCCTGGAGCCGAACGACGCCGACCAGCCGGGTGACGCGTGAACCTCCTCGACTGGCTGCTGCTCCTGCTCGTCCTCGCCTACGCCCTGTCCGGCTACTGGCAGGGCTTCGTCACCGGCGCCTTCGCCACGATCGGCCTGCTCGCCGGAGGCCTGCTCGGCATCCTCGGCGCGCCGCTCGTGCTGAGCCGCTTCGAGCCCTCGCTCGCCGTCTCGCTCGGTGCGCTGTTCATCGTCATCCTCTGCGCCTCGCTGGGCCAGGCCCTCCTGCAGTACGCCGGCGCGCGGGTCCGCGAGCGCATCACCTGGCAACCCGCGCGCGCCCTCGACGCCGTCGGGGGCGCGCTGCTGAGCGCCCTGGCCGTGCTGCTCGTCGCGTGGGCGCTGGGTGTCGCGATCACCGGCACCCGGATCGGCTCGGTCACCACCCTGGTCCGCAGCTCGACGGTGCTCGCCAAGGTCAACGACGCGCTGCCCGACGCCGCCCCCAACGCGCTCAAGGCGTTCAACAACGTCGTCGGCACGGGCTTCTTCCCGCGCTACCTCGAGCCGTTCGCGCCCGAGCAGATCGTCGAGGTCCAGCCCGGGCCGACCGACCTGCCCCGCTCGGCGGCCATCCGCGAGGTCCGCCCGAGCGTGGTGAAGATCCGCGGCGCCAACAAGTGCGGCCGCGGCGTGGAGGGCACCGGCTTCGTCTACGCCCCCGGCCGGGTGATGACCAACGCCCACGTCGTCGCCGGCGTCGAGGACCCCGAGGTCAGCATCGGCGGCGGCACCGAGCTGGCCCGCGTCGTGCACTACGACCGCGAGCTCGACGTCGCCGTCCTGGCCCTCGACACCGGCGACGTGCCGGTGCTCCGCTTCGACAAGGGCACCGAGGCCAAGGACCCGGTCGCGATCGTCGGCTACCCGCAGGACGGTCCCTTCGACGTGCAGACCGGGCGCGTGCGGGCGATGCAGAACCTCCGCTCGCCCGACATCTACGGCTCCGGCACCGTCATCCGCGAGGTGTTCTCGCTGCGCGGGCTGGTGCGTCCCGGCAACTCCGGCGGCCCGATCATCACCCCGCAGGGCCGCGTCGCCGGCGTCGTCTTCGCGGCATCGGTGACCGACCCCGAGACCGGCTACGCGCTCACCGCCAGCCAGGTCGAGGAGAGCGCGGCGAAGGGGCGCGCGCCGGAGACCGAGGGGCGTGAGGCGGACACCGGCGCCTGCGCTGCGTGACCCACGGCATCATTGCCCGCATGACCGGCTCCGCGATGTACCCCGCCTACCCTGCGCCGAGCGAGCAGGCGGTCCGGCTCTTCGACGAGATGAAGGCGTTCCTCGCCGAGGACGTCTTCCCCGCCGAGGAGGCCTATGCGCGCTACCGCGAGGAGCGGGGCCCGGACGACCACACCGTCCCACCCGTCGTCGAGGACCTGAAGGTGCGCGCCCGCGAGCGCGGGCTGTGGAACCTCTTCCTGCCCAGCGAGTCCGGGCTGACCCAGCTCGAGTACGCCACCATCGCCGAGCTGTCCGGCTGGAGCCTGGAGATCGCCCCGGAGGCGATCAACTGCCAGGCGCCCGACACCGGCAACATGGAGCTGCTGCACCTCGTGGGCACGCCCGAGCAGCAGGAGACGTGGCTGAAGCCCCTGCTGGACGGTGAGATCCGCTCCGCGTTCGCGATGACCGAGCCGGCGGTGGCGTCCTCGGACGCCACCAACATCGAGACCCGGATCGAGCGCGACGGCGACGAGTACGTCATCAACGGCCGCAAGTGGTGGATCACCGGCGCCGCCGACCCGCGCTGCAAGGTGCTCATCGTGATGGGCAAGACCGACCCGACCGCCGCGACCCACCGCCAGCAGTCGATGGTGATCGTCCCCGTCGACACCCCCGGCGTGGAGGTCAAGCGGTCCTACCCGGTCTTCGGCCACCAGGACCAGCACGGCCACTGCGTCATCGAGTTCACCGACGCCCGCGTCCCCCTGTCGAACCTGCTCGGCGAGGAGGGCGGCGGCTTCGCGGCCGCGCAGATGCGCCTGGGCCCCGGCCGCATCCACCACGTGATGCGGGCCCTCGGCGCGGGTGAGCGGGCGCTGGCGATGATGGTGCAGCGCGCGAAGACCCGCACGGCGTTCGGCGGCCTGCTCGCCGAGCAGTCCGCGGTGCGGGAGAAGATCGCCGAGTCCCGCATCGAGCTCGACCAGGCTCGCGCGCTGTGCCACCTGGCGGCGTACACGGTCGACGGGGAGGGCAACAAGGCCGCGCGCCACCTCATCGCCGCCGCCAAGGTCGCCGTCCCGCGCGCCGTGCTGTCCGTCATCGACCGGGCCATCCAGCTGCACGGGGCCGCCGGCATCAGCGACGCCACGCCGCTGGCCGCGCTCTGGGGCTGGCACCGCGCGATGCGGATCTTCGACGGTCCCGACGAGGCCCACCTGACCACCCTCGGCCGGGCCGAGATCACGCGCGACCCGCTCTTCGACCTCCCGGCCTCGCTCCACGACCAGTTCCGCTGAACCGAAGGAAGAACCACTCCCCATGAGCCTCGTCCGCTACGCGTACGCCGACGGCATCGCCCGCATCACCCTCGCCAACCCCGACGGTGGCAACGTGATCAACCCCGGGTCCGTCGAGCAGCTGCTCGACSCCGTCCGCAGCGCCCACCGCGACGCCGCCCGCGTGATCGTCATCGACGCGGAGGGACGCTTCTTCTCCGTCGGCGGTGACCTCGCCGGCATGGCCGGCGCGGACGACGCGGGCCTGTTCATCGACGACCTCGCCGACGCCCTGCACCGCATCGTCAGCGAGCTGGTCCGCTCCGACGCGATCGTCGTGACCGTGGTCCAGGGCGCGGCCGCCGGCGCCGGCTTCCCGCTGGCCGCGGTCGGCGACGTCGTCATCGCGGCCGACACGGCGAAGTTCAGCCTCGCCTACGGCAAGGTCGGGCTCTCGCCCGACGGCGGGAGCTCGCTGCTGGTCAACACCCTGGGCCTGCACCGCACGCTGCGCCTGGCGATCCTCGGCGACATGCTCACCGCGCAGGAGGCGTACGACGCCGGCCTGGTCGCGCGCGTCGTCCCGGCCGACGAGCTCGCCGCCACCGCCGAGAAGGTCGTCGCACAGCTCGCTGCCGCCTCCGGCACCGCGAGCGCGGCCGCGAAGCGCCTGCTCCGCACCGCCGCTGCCCCGACGCCGGAGACCGCGCTGCGCGAGGAGACGCTGTCGATCCGTGAGCTCGTGGTCTCGCCGGACGGCAGGGAGGGCGTGTCCGCGTTCCTGGAGAAGCGGGCGCCGAAGTTCAACTGAGCCCGACCGGCCGGTCGCCGTACCCGGCGGGTGCTCAGGCGGGCGCGGACTCGTGGCGCACCGGGCACCCGCCGAGGCCGGGCACCGGCTGGGTGCCGAGCTCGGCGAGGCGGAACCCGTCGGGGTAGCTCTTGATCCGCGGCAGGTCGGCGGTGAACGTCGGCTTCCGCTTCGACGGCGTCCAGCGCAGCAGTCGCGCGCGGGCGCGCATCGCGGCGCGGCTCACCTTCCGGGCGACCGGTCCGGGGTCGGTGTAGGCGAACGCCTCCAGCAGCGGCTCGTCCATCAGCGCCCGGCTGAACACCTCGACCGGCTTGCGCAGCGGGCGCGGGTAGAACGTCGTCAGCAGCGCCAGCGTCGAGTCCGCGACCCGGCGACCGCCGGCGTCGAAGTCGAAGTGCTCGCGCTCGTAGTCGTCCATGAGGTGCATGAACCCGTCGTAGGTCTCCGGGATGTCCTTGATGCCCATGTGCCGGCCCAGCGCGCGGTAGTAGTTGACGCTGGCGCGCAGCTCGGTGTCGGTGAACGAGCGCCAGCCGTAGTCGTCGAGCCACCGCTTCGGCACCACCACGAACGTCGACAGCACGTAGAGGAAGTCGTCGTTGCTGATGTCGTAGGAGCGGTGCATCTGGTTGATGCGCCGGATGGCCGTCTTGCCCTCGGGGCTGTCGAAGCCGTGCACGAAGGGCGCCTCGAGCAGGAGCGCGGTGTCGTCGTACCGCTTCTGCACCTGGGTGGTGAACGCGCCGGTCTCGTGGAGCAGCCGACCGACGCTCGGCACCGCGTAGGTGCGGAAGAGCGCGAAGCTGAGCGCCTGGGTGATGTCCCAGGTGAACTCGTAGAGCGCGAGGTTCTGGTAGATCTCGACGTAGTCGGTCTCGGGGTCCAGCTGCTCGTTCCGGTCGCGCCACAACGTCTTCGCCATGCGCCGACGATAGGGGACGTAAGTCGAGTTATGCTAGTGGAACACGTTACAGTTTTCTCGTGACCGACATCCCCGACGTCTTCAGCCCCGCCGACCTCGGCCCGGTGCGCCTGCGCAACCGCACCGTCAAGGCAGCCACCTTCGAGGGCCGGACCCCGCACGGCGAGGTGACCGACGAGCTCATCGCCTACCACCGCGCCCCCGCGGCGGGCGGCGTCGGCCTGACCACGGTCGCCTACCTCGCCGTCGCGCCCGAGGGCCGCACGCACGCCGAGCAGATCGTCGTCTCCGAGCGCACGCTGCCCGGCCTGGCGCGCCTCGCCGACGAGGTGCACGCCACCGGTGCCGCGATCGCTGCGCAGGTCGGCCACGCCGGTCCGGTCGCCAACGGCCGCTCGAACGGAGCCCAGGCCATCGCGGCCAGCGCGATGCCGAGCCCGCTGTCGATGCAGATGATCCGCTCGGCGACGGAGAAGGACCTGGCCCGGGTGACGCAGGCGTACGTCGACGCGGCCCGCCTGCTGGTGCGCGCGGGCTTCGACGTCCTCGAGCTGCACATGGCGCACTCGTACTTCATCTCCTCCTTCCTCGCGCCCGCCCTCAACCGCCGCCGCGACCGCTGGGGCGGCGACCTCGAGCGCCGCGCCCGCCTCGCCCGGCAGGTCGCGCGCGTCGTGCGCGAGGAGGTCGGCGACGCCGTCGCCGTCACCGCCAAGGTCTCCGTCTCCGACGGCTACCCCGGCGGCGTCACCACCGAGACCGGCCTCGAGGTCGCCCGCCTGCTCGAGGCCGACGGCCACCTCGACGCCCTGCAGCTCTCCGGCGGCTCGTCGCTGATGAACCCGATGTACCTCTTCCGCGGCGGCGCCCCCGTCGACGAGTTCGCGGCGTCGATGCCGACGGTCGTGAAGTGGGGCATGAAGACCCCCGTCGGGCGGCGGTTCATGAAGGAGTACCCCTTCGAGGAGGGCTACTTCCGCGAGAAGGCGCAGGTCTTCCGCCGCGAGCTGGCGATGCCGCTCATGCTGCTCGGCGGCATCAACCGGCTCGACACCATGCAGCAGGCGATGGCCGACGGCTTCGACTTCGTCGCCATGGGCCGCGCCCTGCTCCGCGAGCCCGACCTGGTCAACCGCCTGCAGGCCGGCGAGGCGCAGCGGGGCATCTGCATCCACTGCAACCGCTGCATGCCGACGATCTACTCCGGCACGCGGTGCCCCGAGTGGGGGCCGGGGGAGGTCATCCCGGTGCCGTCGGTGGGCGAGCGCTGAGGGGTTTCACCACCTAGGTGGTGAAACTGCGCCACTGGGCACACGAAACTTGCAGATTCGGGCCTGATCTCCTGCGCCAGGCCGGGGTTTCACCACCTAGGTGGTGAAACTGCGCCGAAGAACCCTTCCCGAAAACTAGAACTCGTTCTACTGTGACCACCATGTCACAGGTCATCCCCGACAAGCCGCTGCGCGTGGTCGTCTGGTCCACCGGCACCATCGGACGGCACGCGATCGCGGGCGTCGACGCCCACCCGGACCTCGAGCTGGTCGGGGTGTGGACCTCCACGCCCGACAAGCACGGCAAGGACGCCGGGGAGCTGGCCGGGCTCGGCCGCGAGCTCGGCATCGCCGCCACGACCGACCGCGACGAGCTCGTCGCGCTGCGGCCGGACTGCGTCGTGCACGGTGCGATGACCGACGACCGGGTGTTCGAGTCGATCGAGGACCTGACCGGCCTCCTGCGCGACGGCGTCAACGTGGTGTCGTCGGGGCCGGTGATCCTGCTGCACCGCGACGGCACGCTGCCGGCCGAGATGATCGAGGCGATCGACGAGGCCGGGCGCCAGGGCGGCGCCAGCCTGCACGTCAACGGCATCGACCCCGGCTTCGCCAACGACGTGCTGCCGCTGGTGATGAGCAGCCTCAGCCAGCGCATCGACCACGTGAAGGTCAGCGAGATCGCGGACTACTCCACCTACTACCAGCCCGTCGTCATGCGCGACCTGTTCGGCTTCGGGCAGCCGCTCGACGCCACGCCGCTGCTGTGGGAGCCGGGCATCCTCACCACCGCCTGGGGGCCCGTCGTGCGCGTGATCGCCGCCGGCCTCGGCGTGACCCTTGACGAGCCGCTCGTCGAGGAGGTCGAGCGCCGCCCCGCCCCGCGCACCGTCAGCACCGTCTCCCTCGACGTCGAGGAGGGGACGATGGGCTCGGTGCGCTTCCGTGTCATCGGCACCGTCGACGGCGTCCCTCGGATCACCCTCGAGCACGTCACCCGCACCGACGCCGACGCCGAGCCGGACTGGCCCCGGCCCCACGAGGGCGACGGCTGCTACCGCATCGAGATCACGGGGGAGCCCTGCATGAAGGTCGAGTTCACCCACCACGGCGAGGACGGCGACCACAACGTCTCCGGGATGATCGTCACCGCGCAGCGACTGATCAACGCGATCCCCGCCGTCGTCGCAGCCGAGCCCGGCCTGCGCACCGCCCTGGACCTGCCGCTGGTCACCGGCCGCGGCCTGGTCGCCGGTACGACGGGAGGCCGGCGCTGATGGGCATCCTCGATCGCTTCACCCTCACCGACCACGTCGCCGTCGTCACCGGCGCCGGCCGCGGCATCGGCGCCGCCACCGCCGTCGCGCTCGCCGAGGCCGGCGCGGACGTGCTGATCTCCGCACGCACCGAGTCGCAGCTGGCCGAGGTCGCGCAACGGATCGAGGCCACCGGGCGACGCGCGGTCGTCGTACCGGCCAACCTCGCGCGCACCGACGAGGTCGCCGGGCTGGCGCAGGCGGCGTACGACGCCTTCGGGCGCCTCGACGTCGTCGTCAACAACGTCGGCGGCACCATCCCCAACGCCTTCCTCGACACCGAGGTCGACTACCTCGAGGAGTCCTTCCACTTCAACGTCTCCACCGCCCACGCGCTCAGCCGTGCAGCGGTGCCGCTGATGCTGGAGTCGGCCGGTGAGGGGCGGCAGAAGTCGATCACCTCGATCAGCTCGATGATGGGCCGCTCGGCGGCGCGGGGCTACCTGGCCTACGGCGTCGCCAAGGCCGCGCTCGCGCACTGGACCCGGCTCGCCGCCACCGACCTCGCGCCCAGCATCCGCGTCAACGGCGTGTACGTCGGCTCGGTGATGACCAGCTCGCTGGAGTTCGTCGCGGGGGTGCCCGAGATGAAGCAGCAGATGGAGGACGCGACCCCGCTCGGCAGGATCGGCGAGGCCGAGGACGTCGCCGCCGCGGTGGTCTACCTGTCCTCGCGGGCGGGGCAGTACCTCACCGGCAAGCTGATCGAGGTCGACGGCGGGCTGCAGCAGCCGAACCTCGACCTGAACCTCCCCGACCTCCAGCCGGGAGCGAGGGCTCACTAAGGTCGCCGCATGAGCACAGGGGGCGTCTCCACCGGTCATGCGGTCTCACCGGACTCCGGCGAGCACTGGGCGAAGGAGGGCGCCTGGCAGGTCGCCGAGGGCATCCACCGCATCCCGCTGCCGCTGCCGATGGACGCGCTCAAGGCGGTCAACGTCTACGCGGTGGAGGGCGACGACGGGCTCACCCTGATCGACGGTGGCTGGTCGATCCCGGTCGCGCGTGAGCTGCTGGACCGGAGCCTGCGCTCGATCGGCTCCGGCTTCGGCGACATCAAGCGGTTCCTGGTGACCCACGTGCACCGCGACCACTACACGCTCGCCACCGTGCTCGGCCACGAGTACGGCGCCGACGTGGCCCTCGGCATCGAGGAGAAGCCTGCGCTCGAGCTGCTCCACCGTGCCTCCCAGGCCGAGATCGGCGAGAGCCCGTTCCTCGACGTGCTGCGCACCGCGGGCGCCGCGGAGATCGCCGACCTGTGGGCCGCGGGGCACGACGGCGAGCTGCCCGACGCCCGGGACTGGGCCTTCCCCGACACCTGGCTGGAGGGCGACCGCACCTTCGACGTGGGCCACCGGCTCCTCGACGCCGTGCACACGCCGGGGCACACGCCGGGGCACTACGTCTACGCCGACCGCGCCGAGGGCGTGCTGTTCTCCGGCGACCACGTGCTGCCGACCATCACCCCGTCCATCGGGTTCACCGTGCCCGCCAGCGACCAGCCGCTGGGGCACTTCATGGCCTCGCTCGCCCGCGTGCGCCAGCTGCCCGACCTGCGGATCCTGCCGGCGCACGGGCCGGTCGCCCCGTCGTCGTACCAGCGCGTCGACGAGCTGCTCGCCCACCACGAGGAGCGGCTCGCGCTGTGCCTGCGGTCCTTGCGCGAGCGCGGCACCACCACGGCGCTCGTGGTGGCGCGCGACCTCGGCTGGACCCGCCACGAGCGCGCGTTCGGCGAGCTCGACGTGTTCAGCCAGGGCATGGCCGCGATGGAGACCAAGGCGCACCTCGACCTGCTCGTCGCCCGCGGCGACGCGACCGCGCAGGACCACCCGGAGGGTGTGGCCTACACCGCCGTGGCCGCGTCCTAGACTGGAGCGGTCAGACAGGGGAGCCCCGAGCGGGGCTGAGAGTGCGGGACCGCCCGCAGACCCTCCGAACCTGATCCGGTTAGCACCGGCGAAGGGAGTCACACGTGCGCGTACGCATGCTCACCACGATCACCGGCCTCACCGCCGCCACCCTCCTCGCGGGCGGCTGCTCGCTGCTCGGCCAGGAGGGCGACGGCGGCAGCGGGGTCGAGGACGACAAGGTCACCCTCGTCACCCACGAGTCCTTCGCGCTGCCCGAGGAGCTGGTGGAGCAGTTCGAGGACGAGACCGGCTACCAGCTCACCATCAGCAAGCTCACCGACGCCGGCGCGCTGACCAACCAGCTGGTGCTGACCAAGGACAACCCGGTCGGGGACGTGGTCTTCGGCATCGACAACACCTTCGCGACCCGTGCGGTCGAGGAGGGCGTCTTCGACGCCTACGCCCCCGAGCTGCCGGCCGGTGCCGAGCAGCACGAGCTGCCCGGCGACGACGGCGACGCGCTCACCCCGGTCGACACCGGCGCGGTGTGCGTCAACGTCGACCGTGCGTGGTTCCGCAAGAACGGAGTCGCCGAGCCGCGCACCCTCGACGACCTGGCGAAGCCGGCGTACGAGGACCTGTTCGTCGTGCCCGCCGCGAGCACCAGCTCGCCCGGCCTGGCCTTCCTGCTGGCCACCATCGCGCGGTACGGCGACGACTGGACCGGCTACTGGCAGGACCTCGTCGCCAACGGGGCCAAGGTCGTCAAGGGCTGGACCGAGGCCTACTACGAGGACTTCACCTTCTCCGGCGGCGACCGGCCGATCGTCGTCTCCTACGACTCCTCCCCGGCCTTCACCGTCGACGAGGCCGGCCAGCGCACCTCCACCCGCGCGCTCCTCGACGGCTGCTTCCGCCAGGTCGAGTACGCCGGCGTGCTGAAGGGCGAGGACACCAACACCGAGGCCGCGCGCGCCGTCGTCGACTGGCTGCTCTCGCCCGAGGTGCAGGCCGCGCTGCCGACCTCGATGTACGTCTTCCCGGTCGCCGAGGACGTGGACCTCCCGGCCGACTGGGCCCGCTTCACCCGGCAGCCGGAGTCGACCGAGCAGGTCGACCCGGCGGAGGTCGCCGCGCAGCGGCAGGCGTGGCTGGAGGCCTGGACGGAGATCGTCTCGAGGTGAGCGCCGCCCGCTCCCGGGGCCGGGTGCGAGGGCACGTCGGGTACGCCGTCCTCGCACTGGTCCCGGTCGCGGTCGTCAGCGTCTTCTTCGTGCTGCCGGTCGGCGCGATGCTGCACCGCGGGCTGTGGCCCGAGGGCTCCTTCGACCCCGGCGCCGTGCTCGACGTGCTGCGCCGCCCCCGCACCGGTCGCGTCGTCTGGTTCACGCTGTGGACCAGCACCGTCGCGACGACCGTCGCCGTGCTGCTCGGCCTGCCGGCGGCGTACGTGCTGCACCGGCTGAGGTTCCCCGGGCGGTCCGTCGTGCGCGCCGCCCTGCTCGTTCCGTTCGTGCTGCCCACCGTCGTGGTCGGCCTCGCGGTGCGCGAGCTCATCGCACCCTCCGGCGTGCTCGGCTTCCTCGACCTCGACGGCACCGCGGTCGCGATCATCATCGGGCTCGTCTTCTTCAACGTCTCCGTGGTGATCCGCACCGTCGGGGTCGCGTGGGAGTCGCTGGACCGGCGCCCCGCGGAGGCGGCTGCCGCGCTCGGCGCGACCCCGTGGCAGGTGTTCTGCACCGTCACCCTCCCGGCGCTGCGGCCCGCGGTCGTGTCGGCCGCCMGCGKCGTCTTCCTCTTCTGCGCGACCGCCTTCGGCGTGGTGCTCGTGCTCGGCGGCGTGCGCTACGCGTCGGTCGAGACCGAGATCTACCTGCTCACCGCCGACCTGCTCGACCTGCCCGCCGCCGCGGCGCTGTCGCTCGTCCAGATGCTCGCGGTCGTGTGCCTGCTGGTGGTGGTCGGCCGGCTCCGCGCCGTCCCCGACCCGACCGTACGGCGCGTGGTCGCCCCCGCCGCCCGCCCCCGGTGGCGCGACACCCCGGCCGTGGTCGTGACCCTGATGACCCTGGCGGCCGTCGCGCTGCCGATCCTCGCCCTGGTGGTGGGTTCCCTGCGCCGCGACGGCGGCTGGTCGCTCGACCACTACCGTGCGCTCGGCGGCTCCGCGGACGGCCTCTTCGAGGTGCCGGTCTCCGACGCGCTGGCCGCGTCCCTGCGGATCGCCGTCGACGCGACCTGGCTGTCGCTGTCGCTCGGGCTGATCGTCGCGTTCGTGGTGACCCGGCGGGTGCGCTCGCTGGTCGGGCGCCGGGTGCGGGCCGTGCTCGACGGCTTCTTCATGCTGCCGCTCGGTGTCTCCGCGGTGACCCTCGGCTTCGGCTTCCTCATCGCGCTGGACCAGCCGCCGCTCGACCTGCGCGCCAGCCCGATGCTCGTGCCGATCGCGCAGGCCCTGGTGGCGTTGCCGATCGTGGTGCGCCTGCTGGTCCCGGTGCTCGCCGGCATCGACGACCGGCAGCGCCAGGCCGCCGCCTCGCTCGGCGCTGGGCCGGTGCGCACCCTGCTGACCGTCGACCTCGCCGTCGTGTGGCGACCGCTGCTGGCCGCCGCGGGCTTCGCGTTCGCCGTGTCGCTGGGCGAGTTCGGCGCGACCTCCTTCATCGTCCGGCCGTCGGAGCCCACCCTCCCGGTCGTCATCTACCGGCTGCTCGGCCACCCCGGCGCGCTCAACCACGGCACGGCCCTGGCCGCGTCCGTCGTGCTCGCGTCGGTGACCGCGGCCGTCATCCTCGTCGTGGAGCGCCTGCGGGTGCCCGGAACAGGAGCGTGGTGATGCTCGAGCTCACCGACGTCACGGTCGCCTTCGACGGAGCCGTCGCGGTCGACGGCGTCGACCTCGCCGTCGCCGACGGTGACGTCCTCGCCGTCCTCGGCCCGTCCGGCTGCGGGAAGTCCACGCTGCTGCGGGCGGYCGCCGGCCTCGAGCCCGCCGTCGGCACGATCGCGTGGGACGGCGTCGACCTCGCCGGGACGCCGACCCACCGCCGCGGGTTCGCGCTGATGTTCCAGGACGGGCAGCTCTTCGACCACCTCACGGTCGCCCGCAACGTCGGCTACGCGCTGCGGCTGCGGGGCGCCGACCGTCGTACCGTCCGGCGCGAGGTGGACGACCTGCTCGAGCTGGTCGGCCTCGGCGGGTACGCCGAGCGCCTGCCGCGC
>NZ_VLJQ01000087.1:0-34429 GCF_007829375.1 Nocardioides sp. J9
GCGCGGCCGCCGACACCAGCCACGCCGGAGCACACCAGCCTCACCCCAGCGACGCGACCACCTCGGCGGCGTCGGCGGTGGCGCCGCGGATGAGGGCGAGGCCGCGGGCGTCGCCGACGACGCGGACGTCGAGGCCGGGGAGGGCGGTGGTGAGGGCGTCGGCGAGGGAGGTGTCGGGGAGGACGTCGCCGGCGAGGACGACGGCGTCGGCGGGGAGCTCGCGGGGCTTGCCGTGGGCGGGGGTCCAGGCGACGGCGGTGGGGGTGATGGCGGAGACGGTGCAGCCGACGTGGGCGGTGACGCCGAGGCGGTCGAGGCGGTCCATGTGCTCGGTGCGGCGCTTGGCGCCGAACCCGGGGGTGAGCTCGGCGTCGGTGAGCAGGTGGGAGACGAGGGCGCCCTCGGCGGCGGGGGTCTCGGCCAGCCCGCCGGTGGCGACCACGACCAGGTCGGGGGAGAGGGAGCGGACGAGGTCGGGGGCGGCGGGGGTGCCGAGCCGGACGTCGACGTCGGCGACGGCGACCTCGTCGAGCAGCCAGTGCAGGTAGGGCCGGTTCTCCTCGTGAACGACGGACGCGTCGCGCAGGGTGCCGCCGAGCCGGTCCGACGCCTCGAGCAGGACGACGGCGTGGCCGGCGTCCGCGGCCCGCGCGGCGGTCTCGAGGCCGGCCGGGCCACCACCGACGACCACGACCCGGCGCCGGCGGGCGGGGCCGGCCACCAGCACGGCCCGGTCCAGCTCGTGGCCGGTCAGCGGGTTCACGGCGCACTCGGTGGCGAGCTTCTCCTCGAGGGTGTCGATGCAGCTCTCGCAGGAGATGCAGCGCCGCACCCGGGTCGCTCCGCCGCCCCAGCCGGCGAGCTTGCGGGGCAGGTCCGGGTCGGCGAGGAGCGGGCGCCCGAGGGCGACGAAGTCGGCGCGGCCGTCGGCGAGCACCTGCTCGGCCAGGGCGGGGTCGTGCAGCCGGCCGACGGCGATGACCGGGACGTCGACGGCCTCGCGCACGGCGGCGGCGCCGCCGACGTTGAGCCCGTCACCGTCATCGGCCGCGTTGACCATGCCGGTGACCAGGCGGTCGATGACACCACCGCTGACGTGGAAGGCGTCGACGCCGGCCTCGACGAGCAGGGGCGCCATCGCGGCGGTGTCCCAGACGGGCCGGCCGGCGGCGACCCGCTCGTAGCCGGAGACGCGCAGGGTGATCGGGAAGTCCTGGCCCACCTCGCTGCGGATCGCGGACAGCGCCTCGAGCACGACCCGGATCCGGCCCTCGAGCGAGGTGCCGCGGTAGCGGTCGCCCCGCCGGTTGCGCTGGGGCGCGAGGAAGGAGCCGAGGAACATGTAGCCGTGCGCGGCGTGCAGCTCCATGCCGTCGTACCCCGCCTCCCGCACGCGCGCGGCGGCCGCGCGGAACTGGTCGAGGACCCCCGCGACCTGCTCCTTCGTCGCCTCGGCAGACGGCCGTCCGGTGAGGTACGACGGGATGACGGACGGTCCGAGCGAGGTGGCGCCGAACATCTCCGGACCCAGCCCGTCCGGCCCGGCGTGCACGACCTGCGGCTGGATCCGTGCGCCCTGGGCGTGGACCGCCTCGACCAGCCGCCGGTGCGCGGCGACCGCGGCGTCCTCGCCGATCTGCAGGCCGCCCGGGGTCTCGGGGTGCTGGGGGTCGATGCCGGTCGCGCCGACCGTCACCAGCCCGACGCCACCCTCCGCCCGTCGCGCGAAGTGGGCGACGGTGCGCTCGGAGGGGTGTCCCTCGGGCGTGCCGTACATCGTCTCCATCGGCGACATGACGATCCGGTTGCGCAGCTCCATCGCGCCGATCAGGCCGGGGGCGAGCAGGTGGGGGAACACGGGAGCGACCCTAGAACCTGTTCTAGTCCCTGACTAGGGTGAGCGTCGTGGACTTCGCGATGGTCACCGCCTACCAGCCGATCGACCAGCTGGTGCCGCTCGCCCGGGCCGCCGAGGAGGCCGGCTTCCGCGCGCTGAGCATCGCCGACCACGTCGTCGACCTCGAGACCGTGGCGACGCCCTACCCGTACACGTCGACCGGGGAGCGGCGCTGGGGCCCCGACGTCGACTGGCCGGACCCGTGGGTCACCGTCGGCGCGCTCGGCCAGGTGACCAGCCGGCTGCAGTTCTTCACCTCGATCTACGTCGCCGCGATGCGCAACCCGTTCGTCGTGGCCAAGGCGGTCGGCACGGCGGCCGCGCTGACCGGCGGGCGGGTCGCGCTCGGCGTCGGGGTCGGCTGGTGCCGCGAGGAGTTCGAGCTGCTCGAGCAGGAGTTCGGCACCCGCGGACGGCGCACCGACGAGGCGCTCGAGCTGCTGAAGGAGCTGTGGGCGCCGGGCTGGACGGAGTTCGCCGGCGAGTTCTACAGCTGCGAGCGGCTGACCATGAAGCCGGAGCCGCCCGGTCCGGTGCCGGTGTGGGTCGGCGGGCTCAGCGACGTCGCGCTGCGCCGTGCCGCCCGGCACGACGGCTGGGTCGGTGACATGGCGACGACCGAAGACGCGGTCGCGACCGCGCAACGGCTGCGCACCTTCCGCGCCGAGGCCGGCCGCGACCTCGACGAGCCGTTCGACGTCGTACCGGCGCTGACCGACGCGATCACGCCCGAGGACTTCGTCCGGGCCGCCCGCGGCGGGGTGACCATGACGATGACCGTGCCGTGGATGTACTACGCCCCCGCCGACGCCCCGCTCGAGGACAAGGTCGCCGGCGTGCAGCGCTTCGGCGAGGAGGTCATCGCGCCGGTGCGCGAGCTCCTCGCCTGACCGACCGGTCGGGTCAGCCCTGGATGTACGTCGTCAGGGCGGCCACCAGGGTGGCCTGCGCCTTGTCGATGTCGACCGACGTGCCGAAGGCCTTGTCGAGGCGCAACCCGCGCATCGCGCTCGGCAGCACCGCCGCGACGTCGCGTGCCTTCTGCTCGTCCCAGTGGGGCGCGTCGAGGCCCTCGAAGAAACGGAGGAAGGCGACCTCGCCGAGCTGGTCGAGCTCGGTCAGCGACGCCGCCGTCTTCGGGTGGGTCTCCGCGAGCACCGCCCGCGGGCGCGGCAACCCGGCCTTGATCGTCTCGATGGCGACGCCGTGCGGCGACTCGAGCAGGCCGCGGTAGAGGTCGGCGACCTCCTTCAACCGGCCGGCGACGGTGTCGGAGGTCGGCTCGGCCCACAGGTCGGCGCCGGCGTCCTTCATCTGCTCGACGACCGCCGACCAGAACCCGTCGGAGTCCCCGAAGAGGTTCTGCACCGACCCCCAGCTCAGCCCCGCCTCCTTGGCGACGAGGTTGATCGAGACGGCCTCCGGCCGCCCGTCCCCGAGCAGGCGCAGCGCCGTGGCCAGCAGCTGCTCCCGTGCCGCGACCCCGCGGCGGTTCGGCTTGCGCGTGGATGCGCCTGGCGTCGATGTCATCTAACCCCCCTGGCTGAGATGCCTGAGCACATTCAACCACCCCTCTCAGGGCCTGTAGAGTTGAATGCTTGCCGCCCCGGACTCGTGTCCTGGCGGCGGCTATCGAACTAGGTTGCGGACGGCAGGGGTCACGTCGGTGTCAGACGAGCTGGTGGAGCGCGAGGTCGCAGCAGAGCAGGCCTTCGTCGACCGGGTCTACCAGCAGCTGGGTGAGGCCGGGAAGGCCGCCCAGCAGCTGGCGAAGGAGGGTCACTCCCGCGGCCGCCTCGGCCACGAGGGCGGGCTGGTGGAGCGCGACGCGATGGTCTTCCAGGCTGCCAAGCGGATCGCGCAGCTCGACGCGGCGCAGGAGGGGCTGGTCTTCGGCCGGCTCGACCTCGATGCCGCGGTCGACCCCGCGCCGCGGTACGTCGGCCGGATCGGCCTGCGCGACGAGAACCGGGACTCTCTCCTCATCGACTGGCGCGCCCCCGCGGCCGCGGTGTTCTACCAGGCGACGGCGGCCGAGCCGCACTCCGTGATCCGGCGCCGCGTGCTGCGCAGCGCCGGCCAGAAGGTGGTCGGCGTCGAGGACGAGCTGCTCGACGCCGAGGCGCTCACCGCCGCCGAGGAGCAGGGCCGCGAGCTGCCGATCGTCGGGGAGGGGGCGCTGATGGCGCAGCTGTCCCGGGCCCGTGACCGGTCGATGCACTCCATCGTCGCGACCATCCAGGCCGAGCAGGACAAGGCGATCCGCGCCCCCTCGAAGGGCGTCGTCAGCATCAGCGGCGGACCCGGCACCGGCAAGACCGTGGTGGCGCTGCACCGCGCGGCGTACCTGCTCTACACCGACCGGCAGCGCTACGAGCGCGGCGGCGTGCTCGTCGTCGGCCCGTCCGGGGTCTTCATGCGCTACATCGAGCGGGTCCTGCCCAGCCTCGGCGAGACCGCCGTCGCGCTGCGCAGCCTCGGCGAGGTCGTCGACGACGTGCGGACCACCCGTCACGACGAGCCTGCGATCGCCGACATCAAGGGCTCGGCGCGGATGGCCGAGGTGATGCGTCGCACCGCCCGCCAGCAGGTCCCCGGGAGCCCGCGGGAGTACCGCGTGTTCTGGCGCGACGACCGGCTCGTGCTCGACCGCGGCAGGCTCGGCCAGATCCGCCGCCAGCTGATGTCGCAGGGCCTGCGCAACAAGCAGCTGCCGCGCGTGTCCAACGCGCTGCTCGACGCGCTCTGGCGCCAGGTCCGCGGCGAGCGCGGCCGCGAGCAGGGCCGGGAGAAGTTCAACGACGAGATGCTCTCGCGCCAGGACTTCCTCGACTTCGCCCACGCGTGGTGGCCGCCGCTCGACGCGCCGACGGTGCTGTGCTGGCTGCGCGACCCCGACTTCCTCGGCCGCGTCTCCGAGGGCGTGCTGACCGCCGAGGAGCAGCGTCTGCTCGCCAAGTCCTGGAGCCACCTCGACCCCGAGCGCCCGATCAGCGGCCAGATCTCCATCGAGGACGTGCCGCTGCTCGACGAGCTGCGCTACGCCCTCGGCGACGTCCCGCAGAAGGCCGACGACGAGCGCGACGACCCGCTGGCGATCATCGAGGGCGCGGTCAACGTGCAGGAGCTGATCACCGCCTCCGACCGCGAGTTCGCCAGCGGCCCGGCCTGGCGCCCGCCCACCAACAGCATCGAGGACGACGGCTACGCCCACGTCCTGGTCGACGAGGCCCAGGACCTCACGCCCATGCAGTGGCGGATGGTCGGCCGGCGCGGCCGTACGGCGTCGTGGACGATCGTCGGCGACCCCGCCCAGTCGTCGTGGCCGGAGCCGCGGGAGGCCGCCGCCGCGCGGGCCGAGGCGCTCGAGCGCAAGCAGGTGCACGAGTTCCACCTGTCGACGAACTACCGCAACTCCGCCGAGATCTACGCGCACGCCGCGGAGTACGCCCGGCGGGTCGGCCTCGACGCCGACCTCCCCGACGCGGTGCGCCGCACCGGCGAGGAGCCGAAGCGCGTCGACGTCCCCGAGGGCGGTGACCTCGAGGCGGCGACCCGCGAGGCGGTCCTCGAGGTCGCCGGGCGCGTGTCCGGCACGGTCGGCATCGTGGTGCCGGTCGCCCGCCGTTCCGAGGTCAACGCCTGGCTGGCGTCGTGGCCCGAGCTCGCCGACGACGCGCCGGGTGCCCGCGCCGCGGTCGACTCGGCGGTCGCGCCGTCGGGCGAGGACCGGGTGGTCGTGCTGACCGGCCTCGACACCAAGGGCCTGGAGTTCGACGGCATCGTCGTGGTCCGACCGCAGGAGATCGAGGACGAGTCCGCCACCGGGCGCGCGACGCTCTACGTCGTGCTCACCCGCGCGACGCAGCTGCTCACGACGGTCGGCTAGCAGCTCGGGGGTTTCGCCGGGTCGGTCGCGGGGGGACGATCCCCCCATGACCGACCAGGGCTCCGCGTACCCGCCCCCGCCGTACCAGTCCGCGCCTGCCGACCCCGGCGCGTCGGCGCGCCACCCGATGGTGGTGCGCCACCTGCTCGGCGCCGCGTTCGCGCTCGTCGCGACGCCGGTCGGCCTGTTCGTCCTCGACTACGGCGCGGGGGAGTACCTCCGCGACCGGGCGGTGCGCCTGGAGGACGCCACGGTGAGCGGCTACTCGCTGCTCATGCTCCTCGGCGCGGGCATCCTCGGCCTGGTCGCGGCGTCCGCACGGGTGTCCGGCCTCGGCCCGGTCCTGGCGGGCCTGCTGTGGGCCGCCGTGCCGCTGCTGTGGTTCATGGTCGACCTGAGCAGCTTCTACAGCGCGATGCGGGACCTGCCGGGCACGCACTACTGGTTCAGCGACCCGCCGATGCTCTTCGCGCCGACCGCCGCCCTCCTCGTGGGTGCCGGGCTCGCCGGCCGCTGGCGCGGCGCGCTGAGGGAGACCGGGACCCGCACCCCGGACGCCGCGTCCGGCTGGCAGTGAGCGACGTACGATCGTCGCGTGGACGAGCGCGAGGAGCAGGGCGTCGAGGAGGCTGCGCCGGGTGAGGTGCCCTGGCAGCACGACCCCGACCTGCCTGTCGACGCGCGCCGGATGGGCCTGAGCCC
Organism: Nocardioides sp. J9; assembly: GCF_007829375.1. Taxonomy (NCBI): domain Bacteria; kingdom Bacillati; phylum Actinomycetota; class Actinomycetes; order Propionibacteriales; family Nocardioidaceae; genus Nocardioides; species Nocardioides sp. J9. Next base: position 6,489 of record NZ_VLJQ01000087.1, read on the forward strand.
GCTGGTCCCCGACGGGGCGATGCTGCAGTTCGCCGGCTCGCTCAACAGCACGAAGACCTCGCACCGCGTGGTCGCGTGGGTGCTGCTCGCTGTCTTCCTCGTGCCGGTGCTGCTCACCGTGCTCCGGGTGCTCGGCGGGGCCTGACGCCCCGCGCCGGGCCTGCGGTCAGAGGCTCATCTCGACCTGGGCGAGCAGCGGGTCGCGCAGGCCGGTGGCGTCGTGCTCCCACCAGGCGTCGCGGTAGACCACCCGACCCGTCATCCACGGCTCGTGCCCGGGCAGCGCGACCAGCTGGAACGCCGGCTCCGGGATCCGCGGCGAGGGCGCCTCGATGCCGTACGACGACGCGGGCTGCCAGCCGTGCCGCGAGTAGTAGCCGGGGTCGCCCTCGAGCACGACGACCGGGGCGCCGAGCCGGCCGGCCTCCTCGACGGCGGCGGCGAGCAGCGCGGCGCCGATGCCGACCTTCTGGTGGTCCGGGTCGACCGCGAGCGGGCTGAGGACGAGGATGTCGAGCAGCTCGGAGCGGGCGTCGAGCCAGGCGTGGCTGAGCCCGACGTGACCGACGACCCGGTCGTCCTCCACGGCGACGAGCTCGGCCCGGACCAGGCCGCGGCCCAGGACGTCCGACCACAGCTGCGCGATCTTGTCGCCCTCGTCGCCGAAGGCCGCGGTGATGACGGCGGCGACGCCGTCGCGGTCGGGCTCGCCCGGGGGACGGACGGTCGCCGTGGTGGTCGCTGAGCTCATGGCCCCAGCATGCACGAGGGGGCCGGTTCAGCGGGAGGCGAGCCCGACCACCGTGGACAGGTCGTAGGTGCCGGCGTCGCTGCCGAGCCCGCCGGCGACCTGCGCGGCGGTTGCGCACCCGAGGCGCGCGGCCTCGACCGGGCCGCGGCCCAGGGACAGCCCGCGCAGGTAGCCGGCCGAGAAGGCGTCGCCGCACCCGGTCGTGTCGACGACGTCGACGGGGTAGGCCGGCACCTGGTCGACCCCGCATTCAGTCGCGACCAGGGCGCCCCTGGCCCCCTGGGTCACCGCCACCGCCCCGACGCCGAGGCCGAGCAGCGCCCGCGCGCCCTCGGCGAGGGTGGTGGCGCCGGTGAAGCCGAGCACCTGCTCGTCGTTGGGCAGCAGGTGGTCGACGTGCGGCAGCGCGGCCGCGATCCACGCGAGCATGTCCGGGTCGCCCGGCGCGAGCACGTCGACCGACGTGGTGACGCCGGCGGCCCGGGCGCGCGCGAGCAGCTCGCCGGCCGCGTCGCCGCCGAGGAACTCCGGACCGCCGAGGTGCAGGTGGCTCAACCCCTCCAGGAGGTCGTCGGGCAGGTCGTCGAGGGTGAACGCCCCGTTGGCGCCGATGCAGTGCCACGCGGGCCGGTCGCCGTTCGGCCGCACCGGCAGGACCGAGGCCGACGTCTGGGTCGTGTCCTTGCGCACCAGGCCGCGGGTGTCGACGCCCTCGTTGCCGAGCAGCGCGAGCAGGGTGTCGCCGACCGCGTCGGTGCCCACGGCGCCGTAGGAGCGCACGGTCGCGCCGAGCCGGGCCAGCACGACGGCGGTGCCGCCGGCAGTGCCGGCCGCCGACATCCGGATCGTCTCGACGAGCTGGCCGTCGGAGCGCTCGGGGATCGACTCGACCCCGAGCACGTGGGTGTCGAGGACGTGGACGCCGACGGCGGCGACCGTCATCGGAACGGTCATCGGACCTCCCTCGTGGAGCCGTAGCCGCGCTCGATCGCGACGCGGACGACGTCGGCCTGCTGCTCCGCGGTGAGCGCCCGAGGAGTGCCGAGGGCCGTGGCGCGGTGGTGGAGCTGGCACAGCCACTCGAGCAGCAGCGCGTTCTCGACCGCCTTCTCGAGCGTCGCACCCACGGTGACCGAGCCGTGGTTGGCGAGCAGGGCGGCGCTGCGGCCGCTGAGCGCCGCACGGACGTGCGCGGCCAGGGCGTCCGTCCCGAAGGTCGCGTACGGCGCCACGCGGACCGCCCCACCGAGCGCGAGCTGCTGGTAGTGGAGCACCGGCAGCTCGTCCAGCACGCAGGCGACGGCGGTCGCGAACGGGGCGTGGGTGTGCACGACCGCCCCGACCTGCGCGCACGGGTGGTCGTCGTACACGCCGAGGTGGAGGGCGAGCTCGGACGTCGGCGCGAGCCGGCCCTCGACGACGTCGCCGGTCGTGGAGACGACCGTGACGTCGTCGGCCGTGCAGCCCGCGAGCACCACGCCGGTGCCGGTGACGGCGACCAGGTCGCCCGAGCGGGCGCTGACGTTGCCGGCCGTGCCGACGAGCAGCCCCGCGTCGGCCAGCTGCCGGCAGGCCGCGGCGACGCCGGCGCGCAGGGCGCCGGGCTCCTCGTGGGTCACCTGGTGATCCGGGCGAGGTAGGCGATGGCCAGCTCGATGGCCTGATCGATGAGGAACGCGTCGCCCCGCGGGTCGCGCTCGAAGGCGAGCTGGAACGCACGGTCGCCCACCTCGACGGCGAGCTCGGCGATCGCGGCGAGCTGCTCGGGCGTGAACCCGGCGGGGTCCACCAGCCCGGCGTCGGTCGCGAAGGCGAGCAGGTTCTCCGCGATCCGCTTGTTGTGGTGGCGCCCGTAGTCGTAGACCGCAGTGTTGGTGCGCCCGCGCATCCAGATCTGCATGAACGCCGGGCGACGCTCGTAGACCTTCACGAACGCGCGCATCGAGGTCTCGACGAGCGAGGCGACGGTGACCTCGGGGAGCGCCGCGAGGTCGGTGGCGACCTGGTCGTCCATCTCGGCCATGTCCCGCTCGCACAGTGCGAGCAGCACGGCCTCCTTGTCGGAGAAGTACTGGTAGAGCGAGGCGACGGGCAGGCCGGCCCGCTCGGCGATGGACCGGGTGGTCAGGCCCTCGACGCCGTCGGCGACCACGAGCTCGGCAGCGGCGTCGAGGATCCGCTCGACGCGCTCGCGCGAGCGGGCCTGGGTCGGGAGCCGGCGGCGGCTCGGCCCGACCGCGGCACCGCTCGGCTCGCCGCTCGTTGGGCCGTCGACGGTGGCGGAGGACATGGCGGAAGTGTAGCCTCTGAACCGGAATCTGACACATATTCACTTTCGTTCCCGGGTGAAAGGCCTTCGATGCTCCTCACGGACGACCTGATGACCATGGGCCGGCGCGGCCTCGTCGTGGGCGGGGCCGCCACGCTCGGCGCGCTGGCGACCGAGGCGCTCGAGGCGGAGGTGAACGCCGCGACGCTGCGCGGGAGGCTGCCGCGCCGGGTGGACGTCGTGGTCGTCGGCGCCGGCATCGCCGGACTGGTCGCCGCGGAGCGGATCGCCCGCCGGGGCCGGTCTGTCCTCGTCGTGGAGGCCCGCACGCGGGTCGGTGGACGGGTGCTCCACCACGATTTGCGCACCGGCGGTCGGGTCGAGGCCGGCGGGGCCTTCATCGGCCCGACCCAGGACCACATCCGCGCCCTGGCGGACGACCTCGGGGTGCGCACCTTCAAGGAGCACGTCGCCGGCAAGAACGTCTACGTCTCCTCGAACCCGCTGCTCGGGCGCCAGGAGTTCACCGGCACCGTCCCGCCGGACCCGACGATCCTGCTCGACGCCGCGCTCGCGCTGACGCGGCTCAACTCGATGGCCGCCGAGGTGCCGGTCGACGCGCCCTGGGCGCACCCGAAGGCGGCGGAGTGGGACCGCACCACGCTCGGCGCGTGGCTCCGCAGCAACACCCTCAACAGCCGCGGCATCGACAACCTCATCAAGTCGTGGACCCACCCCGGCTTCGGCGCCGACCCCGACCAGCTCTCGCTGCTCTACGTCCTGCACTACATCGCCTGCTCCGGCAACGAGCGCACCACCGGCACCTTCGAGCGCAACTCCGACACCGTCGGTGGTGCGCAGGAGAGCCGCTTCGTCGGCGGCTCGCAGCGCATCCCGCTCGGCCTCGCCCGCCGGCTCGGGGACCGGGTCGCCCTCGGCGCCGCCGTCCGCCGCATCGAGCACCGTGGTGGCCGGGTCGTGGTGCACACCCGCCGCGGACCCGTCTCCGCCCGCCGGGTGATCGTCGCCGCCGCGCCGAAGCAGGTGCTCGACATCAACTTCCACGGAGCCCTGCCCGCCGGCCGCCGGGCGCTGCTGGCGGGGATGCAGATGGGCCGCCTGATGAAGTGCGACGCCGTCTACGAGAAGCCCTTCTGGCGCGACGCCGGGCTCTCCGGCTTCGGCATCGCCGACACCGGGGCGGTCCGGGTCGCCTTCGACAACCACGTGACCAGCACGGGGCACGGCATCCTGCTCGCCTTCGTCGGCGGCTCCACCTGGCGCCAGTACGGCACGTTGTCGCGGGCCGAGCGCCGCCGCGCCGTCCTGGAGGGCTTCGCCAGCATGTTCGGGGACCAGGCACTGAGGCCGATCGAGTACACCGAGCACGACTGGACCCACGAGCGCTGGACCCGCGGGGGGCCGGTCGCGTTCTGCCCGCCCGGCGTCCTCGCCACCCACGGCCGCCACCTCCGGCGCCCGTCGGGCCGGATCCACTGGGCCGGCACCGAGACGTCGACGTACTGGACGGGCTACATGGACGGCGCGGTCCGCTCGGGCAAGCGTGCCGCCCTCGAGGTGCTGGAGAAGCTGTGACCAGCCAGGCCGTCCGCAGGTCCACCGTCCTGCTGCTCCTCGCCGTGCTGGCCACCGCCGGGCTGGTGCCCGCCGACGCGGCAGGCGGGCGCACCCCCGGCACCGCCCGGGTGTTCGCGAAGGTGCCGGCGCCGGGCTTCCCGGCGTACGTGCACGTCCACCCCAACGGGCGCGTGTACGCCGGCACCTACACCAACCCGACCGGCGACAAGATGCGCTCGCGAGTCATCGAGTACTCCGCCTCCGGCACGCTGCTGCGCTCGTGGACCGTGCCCGGCCAGGACCTGGCGAAGCCGCGCGGCGTCCAGGTCGCCGCGACCGACGCCCGGGGGAGGCTGGTGCTCCTGGAGAAGTCCCGCGCACGGGTGCTGACCCTCGACGTGCGCACCGGCAGGTTCACGGTGCAGGCGACGATCCCGGACCTGCCCGGTGGCGGGCACCCGATCCCCAACTACGCCACGTGGGGCCCGGGTGGCGCGCTCTACCTCACCGACTACGGCCAGGACGTGGTGTGGCGGATCCCCGCTCGCGGCGGCAAGCCGAGGGTGTGGTTCCGCTCCGCACGGCTGGCCGGCATCGCCGGCTTCGGCACCACCGGCATCGTCTACGAGCCGCGCACCCGGTCGTTCCTGATTAGCCAGCAGACCACCGGCGACGCGCTCGACCTGTTCCGCGGCCACCTCTACCGGCTGCGGGTGCGCGCGGACGGGCGACCCGGCGCGCTCACCGCGCTCTGGTCGGCGGGCGGCCCGCTCGACCTGCCCGACGGCTTCGGCGTCGCCCGCTCCGGCAACATCTACCTCGCCCTGCTCGGCGCCAACCGGGTGCTCAAGCTGAGCCCGACCGGCACGGTGCTCGCCCGCTGGTCGGCGAACGGCTCGGCGGTGCCCTTCGACAGTCCCTCCAACGCCACCTTCCACGGCACCCGCGTCCTGGTCGCCAACCAGTCCGCGATCCTCGGCGACACCAGCCACCACGTGATCCTCGACCTCGAGGTCGGCGAGCACGGTGCCCCGGTGGTCGTGCCGAGGCGGTCGCGGCTGCGCTGACCCCGCCCGGGCAGGCAGGGCGAGGGGTGGCCCGCCCCGGAACGGACCACCCCTCGCGGGAGTGCGTCGACGGACCCCCCACAAGGCCCGAGGACGCCGGCCGGTGCGGCGGCCTCAGCCCGCCTCGGCCCGGGCCACGTCGCGCGCGACGTCGCGGGCCTGGCGCAGGGTGAGGACGGCCAGCACCCGACGACCGAGGTGCGCCGAGGGGACCAGGCCGAGCTTGTCGAAGACCCGCCGGGTGACGGCCTCCGCCTCCTCGGGCGTGAGGCCGAGCTGGCGTGCGATCGCGGAGCCGGACTGGCCGTGCGCGACCATCTGCAGCACCCTGCGCTCCCGGGGGCCGAGCCGCTCCAGCCGGCTGGTGGCCGCGACGTAGGTGAGCTCGAGCATCGTCGTACCCATCACGCGGGCAGCACCGGGCCGCCGTGGAGGAGGAACCGCCGACGAGCCCGCCGGGGGGAGGGAGCGGGGCGCGGGCCCGTCAGCGGGAGGACCGCCGGGTCCCCGGCGGTGGCGTCGGTGCGCTGCAGGATCGCCAGCACCGCGGCCTGCGTGCGGCGCAGCCGGATGTAGGCGTCGTCGAACTGGTCCTCGCCGTCCTGCACGTCCAGCTGTGCCTCGCACATGTGCTGCCAGCGCGACCGGAGCGCGGCGACCAGGCCTCGCGGGCCGTGGAAGTACTGGTTCCACTCGTCCCGCCAGGGCAGCGCCCCGGTCATGTCCGTGGCGACTGCGGCCTCGACCTCGCGGATGATGCGGGTCCGGGCGTGGGTCTCGTTCCAGGTCATCTCGTCGTTCCTTCCGGGAGCTCGCGGCGGGGGAGCCACCGCTGAGGGCTTCTGGAGGGAGGAGCGCCGGGTGACCGGACCTGATACGACGAACTTCGTCCGCGTTTCCGAGGTGTATCAGCGGCACTGGCTCGCGGGTCCGAGATGCGGGACGATCAACCCGTGACGCAACCGCTGTCCACGCTCGTCCCCGCGGCGCGGGAAGGAGACCAGCATGCGTGGGACACGATCGTCGATCGTTTCCTGCCCCTGGTGGGCGCGATCGTGCGCGGCCACCGGCTCTCGGAGGCGGACGGGGACGACGTCAGCCAGACGGTGTGGCTGCGGCTCGTGGAGCACCTGGGCGACCTGCGGGAGCCGGACGCGCTCCCCGGGTGGATCCGGACGACGACCCGGAACGAGTGCCTGCGGCTGCTCGCCGCGCGCGGCCGGACCCGGCCCGTCGACCCGCAGGACGACGTCGCCGGCGGTGGCCTCGACGCGGTCGAGGACGACCGGGCCGAGGTCGACCTGCTCGCCGCGGAGCGCCGGCAGCTGCTGCGCGAGGCCCTCGAGGAGCTGCCCGCCGCTCGCCGCGAGCTGCTCCTGCTGCTGCTGGAGGACCCGCCGGTCGGCTACGAGGAGATCAGCCGGCGGCTCGGGATACCCATCGGCAGCATCGGCCCCACGCGGGCCCGGGCACTGGACCAGCTGCGACGCACCCGGGCCCTGCGCGGCCTGGGTCCCGACCTCGTGGGAGGGGAGAGGTCATGACTGACGCATTCCAGGGGTGGGACGACCTCACGGACGACGAGCTGATGGCGGCACTCGACGAGGCGGTCGCCGAGGCGGACGCGGTGCCGGACCGGCGCCGCGAGGCCGCCCGCGCCGCCTTCACCTGGCGCTCCGTCGACGCGGAGCTCGCCGAGCTGCTGCACGACTCCGCCCTCGACGCCGGCGCCGCCGTGCGCTCCGCCGGGGCCGCCGCGACCGGGCCGCGCTCGCTCGCCTTCGGCCGCAGCGGGCTCACCCTGGAGGTCGAGGTGGACGGTGACCAGCTGCTCGGCGAGGTGGTCGCCACCGGCGACGCCGCCACCGCCGAGGGCCCGGTGACCGTCGCCCTCCAGCGCCCCGACACCCCCGACCTCGCCACCACGGTGGACGCGGCCGGCTTCTTCCGGTTCGCCGGCGTCGGGACGGGAGCCGTGCGCTTCGTCGTCACCCGGGGCGGCTGGTCGCTGACCACACCGTGGGTGACCCTCTGACAGGGCGTCGCCCGGGAAGCCTCAGGTCAGCGGACCGACGACCTTGATCTGCCCGCCGCGGGGGTCGATGGCGTCGGTCGCGCCGGACAGGACGCTCGCCCACGCCTGGTGCGCGGTCTCGCCCGTCTCCCGCATCCGGGCGGCGACCAGGCCGGCGACGATCGGGGTCGAGAACGACGTCCCGCTCCACTGGGCCAGGCCGTCGAAGGTGCGCACCTGCCCGACGTTCGGTGGCTCGTAGCAGCGGTAGGTGCCCCGGGGGAAGGCGTTGACCACGTCGCGACCGCGGGCGTAGACGTCGACCCACGTCTCGCCGACGTTGGAGAAGTCGGACACCGATCCGTCCGGGTCGACCGAGCCGACGCCGACGACCCAGTCGAACGCGGCCGGCCAGAACGGCCGGTCGCTGGCGTCGTTTCCGGCCGCGGCGACGATCAGCACGTCGTCGCGGTCGCCCAACTTGTTGGCCCGGCCCAGCACCTCGAACGCGACGGACCGGAAGTCGCCGCGGGTGTGGGTCCCGGCCGAGATGCTGATGACCTGCGGGTCGTCGCAGTCGTTGATGGCCTCGTGGAGCTGCTCCACGATCTCGGTCTCGAACACGGCACCGCCGTGCGTCAGCACCCCCTCCACCTCGACCCTCGTGCCGGGCGCGATGCAGCGGATGACGCCCGCAGCGAAGGTTCCGTGCCCTGCATAGGGGTGGATGTCGTCCGGGTCCACGACCTCGACGTCGCTCGGATCGGCCACCACGCCGCTCAGCCACGGGGTGACCGGACTGGTGACGGCGTCGGTCCACAGTCCGGTGTCCACCACTGCGACCCGCACCGGGTCGACCTTCCCCCGGTGCTCGTCCTTCGCGGGCGGTGGCCAGACCCCGCCGCGCCGGACCGCCGGGATCTCGGGCTCGCTGGCCGGGCAGAGGTAACCCCGTGGCGTCACGTACACGACGTGGTCCGGGCCGACGGCTCCGCGCTCGACGACCTGCCCCCGCTCGAGCTCCTCGATCGTGGCGAGCACGTCGTCGCGCCCGTCCAGCCGCTGCGGCAGCTGGGCCAGGACCAGGCCCGGTACGCGGGTCGTCCTGCCCTTGACGCCACCCCGGAAGCGCCGGACGTTGTCCACCCGCCCGAAGTACTCGCGCAGGCGGGGAAGGTCCTCCTCGCGCACCACGGCGTGGCCGGGGCGGTAGAGGAAGTGGATGTCGGCGTCGTCACGGCACGGCTCGGCACCCTCGACCGGCGCGCCGAGCACGAGCAGGCCCTTCTCCCGGAAGGCCCGACGGATGACCGCGACCTGGGCGCGCAGGCGCTCGGCCTCGACGTCCTTCCCGGGGCGGAGCCGCTCGGGCAGCTGTTCGCGCACCCGGCGCAGCACGTCGCGCAGCGCGTCGAGGCGGAAGAGGGGCCGGGGGGATTCGTTCATGACCGCTCCTGGGGCCGTGGGCCGGCGGCAGGGTCCGTCGCCGACGCTAACGTAGTGCTGCCGCGTGGTGCGCGTAAAGGAGCGTCAGGTGGACGACCTGCTCGACCTCGCCTTCGAGGACCCGGCCGCCGCGCGCGTGCTCGCCGAGGGTGTCCTGGCCCGCGAGGCGACCCCGGTCGAGCACTCCTACGCCCACCAGTGCCTGGGGATCATCCACCGGGAGGCCGGCCGGACGGACCTCGCGCTCGTCGCCCTGCGGACGGCACTCGCGCTCGCGCGGAAGGCCGGTGCCGCTGACCGCGAGCGCGACGTCCGTGCGACCTACGGGGGGACGCTCGCCTTCGCCGGCCGGACCGCGGCCGGCCTGAAGGAGCTCGACCGTGCACTGGCCAGCGCGTCGGGTCACACGGCGGCCCGCATCCGCATGCGCAAGGCCGGCGTGCTGGCCATGGTCGGCGACCACGCCGCGGCCGCGCCACTGATGCGGCGCGCCCTCACCGAGCTGGGCGACGACCCGGTGTGGGAGGGACGCACGCGCACCTGGCTCGGGCACGTCGAGCTCGCCCTGGGCCAGACCGATGCGGCGGAGCGAGAGCAACGGCACGCGGAGGCGCTCCTGCGTGCAGCCGGAGCCCAGTTCGAGGCGACGGCCGCCGTCGAGAGCCTCGCCGAGGTCGCGGTCGCGCGCGGGGACCTGCCGCGCGGCATGAGGCTGTACCGGGAGGCGCTGGACGCCTACCGGGCCGAGGACCGCGAGCCCCGGTTCCTCGCCGTCGCGTCGGCCGCGTCCACCTATCTCGCTGCGGGTCTCCCGGGGGATGCCCTGGCGCTGCTCGAGGAGGTCTCCACGCTCGCTCCGGTGGAGGAGGCCGAACGCCAGCTGCTCGAGGCGCAGGTGCTGCTGGCCGCGGGACGGCAGGCCGAGGCGGCTCCGCTGGCCCGGCGCGCAGCCGCGATGTTCCGCACCCAGCGACGTGACTGGTTCGCCGTGCGGGCCCGCCTCCTCGTCGTCCTGTGCGGAGGGGGGTCGTCGAAGGACGCAAGGGCGGTGGCGAGGGTGCTGCACGAGCAGCGCGCCCAGGAGGCGCCGCTGGCCCTCGTGCTCGCCGGGCGGCGCAGCCGGGGCGCCGAGCGGGCCTCGCTCTGGCACCGCGCGGCGTCGTACCGCACCCACCCGAACGCGCTCGTCCGCGCGGCGGCGTGGCACGCGCGGTCGCTGGTGCAGGAGGAGCGGGGCAGTCGCGGCGGCGTGCTGCGGGCGGCGTCGGCCGGCCTGGACGCGATCGACGAGCACCGGCGGCTCATCGGGTCCTCCGAGCTGCGGGCGCTGGCGACCGCGCACGGCCGGGAGCTGACGGCCGTCGCGCTGCGGCACGCCGCGTCCGACCCGCGCACCCTGCTGCGGTGGAGCGAGCGCACCCGGGCCACCGCGCTGGCCCAGCCACCCGCGACCTCGGACGCGCCGACCATCCCGGCGTCCCTCGCCGCACTGCGCGACAACGGGCGCCGGCTCGCCCGGGCCCGGCAGGAGGGGGAGCCGACCGAGGCCCTGGAGCGGGAGCGGCTGCGGCTGGAGCGTGCGGTGCGGACGGAGAGCCACACCCTGACCGCCGCCACGGCCGAGCAGCAGCGTGCGCCGGCCGTCGAGGAGCTCGTGGCCGCGGTCGGCGAGGGTTGCCTCGTCGAGCTGGTCGACGTCGACGGCACGTTGCACGTGCTGGTCCTCCACGCCGGCCGGGTACGACGACGGGTGGCCGGCACGACCACGCAGGTCGCCGCGCTCCTCGGTCCCGCGCAGATGCTGCTGCGCCGCGCATCCCGCGGCCGGCCGGTCGACACCGCCGCCCTGGGCCGCCAGCTGCAAGACGAGATCCTCGGCGACGCGGTGCGCCTCGTGCCCGACGGGCCCGTGGTGCTCGCCCCGACCGCCCGCCTGCACGGGCTCGCCTGGCCGCTGCTGCCGGTGCTGGCCGACCGGCCGTTCACGGTGGTGCCCTCGGCCGGCCAGTGGTTGCGGGCCCGGACGACCGGCCGGCCACGGCCGGCGGAGCGCCGCACGGTGCTCGTCAGCGGTCCCGGGCTCGCCAGCGGCGGGGCCGAGGTGCCGGTGCTGGCCGGGAGCCACCCGGACGCCACCCTGCTCGCCGGTCCCGACGCCACGCTGGAGCGCGTCCTCGCCGAGGTCGACGGCGCGGACCTCGTGCACCTCGCGGCCCACGGCCACTTCCGCGCCGACAGCCCGCTCTTCTCGGCGCTCGACCTGGCCGACGGCCCGCTGACGGTGCACGACCTCGAGCGCCTGCGGCGCGCGCCGTACCGCGTCGTGCTCTCCGCCTGCGAGTCCGGCGTCCTCGCGCCGGTGGGCGCCGAGGAGCTGCTCGGCCTCGCCGCGGCCCTCTTCTCGCTCGGGACCGCCGGGCTGGTCAGCAGCGTCGCCGAGGTCAACGACGACGCGACCGCGGCCTTGATGGTCGACCTGCACGCAGCCCTCGCCGCCGGCGTCGACCCAGCCGCTGCGCTGCTCGACGTCCGCCGGCGGGCGGTGGGTGACCCCGTCGCCGCCGGGACGGCCGCCGCCTTCCTCGCCCTCGGCACCTGACGGGGACCGCACGCCGTCCGCACCGGTGTGACGTCGCCGACGCTCGCGCCGTTCCGCGCACCTTCCGGGCCGCGCGCGGCTACGGTCGCCCGCGGCGACGAGCCACCAGGGAGCAGCAGGGACCGGGCCGGACGGCCTCGGGTGGGGAGAGGTGAACGTGGCGGCACAGCCGCGCCTTCGGCGCGCCGGTGGACGATCGACCGTGCGCACGGCGCTCGTGGGGCTGCTCGCCCTCCTGGTGGTGGGCCTACCGGTGCTGCCGCACGGAGCCACGGGGGCGCCGGCCGACACACCCCTGCGGGTGATGATCGTCGGGGACTCCATCTCGCAGGGCGCTGCCGGCGATGCGACCTGGCGGTACTGGTTCTGGCGTGAGCTCCGCCGCCAGCGCGTGCGGGTCGACCTCGTCGGACCGGAGCGCCTCCCCAAGGGGCGGCAGCCGCGCTACGAGGCGCGTCGCCTGCGCTTCGACCGCGACCACGCCGCGCGGAGCGGGACGACCGTGGACTACCACCTGAAGCGGATCACGGAGCGGATGAGGACCTACAGGCCCCGGGTGGTGGTCGTCGAGGTCGGCATCAACGACATCTTCCGCGGCGACAGCGCAGCGCGGGTCGCCGACGACCTCCGGCGCCTGCTCAACCGGATCTGGGCGAGGTCCCGGTCGACGCGCGTGGTGCTCGCCGAGCTGCCACCGGTCCAGGGCAACCCCCGGGCCCACCGGGTGTCCGCCCGGGCGAACGCCCTCCTCGAGGACCGCTACGCCGACCACCCGCGGGTGGTGATGGTGCGCAACCGCACCGAGACGCGGCAGCCGTGGATCCCCCGGGAGCACACCACCGACGGCCTCCACCCCAACGCGACCGGGCAGACCCTGCTCGCCCAGCGGTTCGCCGAGGCCTTCCACCGCGCCGGCCTCCTCCCGGAGCACCCGCGGGCCTACCGGGTGCGGGCCTGGCGGCCGGCGATCGTCCCGCACGTGCGCCGGTCCGGACGTCGCGTCACCATCGACTGGTCGCGGGCGTGGCGGGAGGTCCGGATGACCGACGTCCGGGTGCTGCTCAGCCGCCCCGACGGCTGGCAGGTCCGCGACCAGGGCGAGCACGCCGCACGACGCAAGCGGGTGACCCGCACCCTGCCGCGCGGGACCTACCGGGTGCAGCTGGTGCCGCGCCGCAACGCCATGGTCGGGTTGCCGGGCCCGGCCGTCACCGTGCGCGTCCCCTGAGCGCGCTGCTCGAGCGGTGCCTGCCGCTGCTGTCGGTGTGACCTCGCTGACCCCGGCGGGGTTCGATGTGCCTGCGCGCGCCCGGACCGCTACCGTCCTCCCCGGCGGGGAGCCATGGAGAAGCAGGGCCGAGCGGCCCGAGGCGGGGGAGACGGACGACGTGGCAGGACTGCCGAGCCTTCGACGCGCGCACGGTCGCAGCACCCGGCGCACCGGCCTGGCCGCAGCGCTGGCCCTGGTGATCGCCACGGCCCTGGTCAGCGCCCTCGCCCTCGCCGGCCCCGTCGTCCCGGCCGGCACCGCCAGCCAGCCGGCCCCCGCCGGGACCCTCAGCAGCCAGCCGGCGCCCTTCGAGACCCTGCGCGTGATGGTCGTCGGTGACTCCGTCTCGCAGGGCTTCGGCGGTGACGCGCCGTGGCGGTACTGGTTCTGGCGCGAGTTCCGTCGCCAGGGCGTCCCGATCGACCTCGTCGGGCCCCACCGGCAGCCCACCGGCAAGGGCGCGCGCTACGAGTCGCGACGCCTGAGCTTCGACCGGGACCACGCGGCCCGCGCCGGCTCGACCGTGGACTACCACCGCAAGCGCATCGACGGGCTGATGGCGAGGTACACCCCGCACGTCGTCGTCGTGGAGCTCGGCATCAACGACGCCATCCATGGCGACAGCGCCGCGCAGGTCGCCGACGACCTCCGGAGCCTCCTGGAGAGGATCTGGGCCGCCTCGCCCCAGACACGGGTGGTGCTCGCCGAGCTCCCGGTCTACCCCCGCGACCGGGCGGTCGACCGGGTGGCCGCCGCCGCCAACACCCGCCTCGACGCCCGCTACGGCGACGACCCGCGGGTGCTCATGGTGCGCAACCGCACCGACCGCCGGCACCGCTGGGACCCGGTCAAGGTCACCTTCGACGGCCTGCACCTGAACTCGACCGGGCAGACCCTGCTGGCCCAGCGCATCGCCGAGGCGTTCCGCCGCGGCGGCATGCTGCCGGCCGCGCCGAGGATCTACCACGCCCGCCCGTGGCGCCCGGGTGTCGTGCCGCGCGTGCACCGCAAGGGCCGCCGGGTCACGATCGACTGGTCCGCCGCCGTCGGCCCGGTCAAGATGGCCTCGGTCCAGGTGGTCATCCGGCGCAGCAACGGACGCCTCGTCCGTGGCCACCAGCGCTTCGCCGCCGACACCGGCTCGGTCACCCGCCGCCTCCCCCGCGGCACCTACCGCGTCCTGCTCAGCCCGCGACGCGGCACGATGACGGGCAAGCCGGTGCCCGTGACCTTCCGGGTGCCCTGAGCCCACTCCCGGGAGCCCTCTTCCGGAGCCCTTTCCCGGCATTCCGGCCCCACGGACCCGCCGCCGCGTCTAACGTCGGCGAGCGACGGGCCGATGGTCACGGGGACGCCCGGAGGTGGAGAAGGTGGACGTACGACGCCGTGCCCGGCGCGGTCGGCCGGTGCGAGCCCTGCTCGCCGTCGTCCTGGCGGCGCTGGTGGTCCTCGCCGCCGGACTGCCGGTCCTGCCCGGTCGGTCGGTCGCGAGCGCAGCCCCGGACGCCGTGGGCCCCGTCCCCGGCGGTCCGCTGCGGGTGCTGGTGCTCGGTGACTCGCTGTCGCAGGGCTTTGCCGGCGACGCGACCTGGCGCTACTGGTTCTGGCGCGAGGCCCGGCGCCAGGGGGTCGACGTCGACCTCGTCGGCCCGCACTCCCGTCCGTACCTCCTGCTGCCGTCCCGGGTGGTGTCCGACCAGGCGCGCTACGAGCGGCCCGCTCTCGCGTTCGACACCGACCACTCGGCGTGGGCCGGCTCGACGATCGACACGCACCTCGCCCGGGTCGACTCCCTGGTGACCGTCTACGCCCCCGACGTCGTGGTGGTCGAGCTCGGCATCAACGACGCGCGCCACGGCCAGGACGGGGCGTCCATCGCCGCCGAGCTCGACGATCTGCTCGCCCGGGTCTGGCGCCGGGCCCCGCGGGTGAGCGTGGTGCTGGGGCAGCTGCCCGTCCACGGCACGGACCCGGCGGTCGACGCAGCCGCGGTCGCCGCGAACGAGGTCCTCGTCGCCGCCCACGCCGACGACCCGCGGGTGTCCATCGCCTACCTCCGCAACGGCTGGGACCACCGGAAGCACTCCCACGACGGCCTCCACGCCAACGCGACCGGCCAGACCCTGCTGGCGCACCGGTTCGCCCACGCGTTCCACCGCGCCGGCCTGCTCCCGGAGAAGCCCCGGGTCTACCGCCAGCGCCAGTGGCGGCCCCGCGTCGCACCCCGGGTGCGCGTCGTCGGCCGCAAGGTGACCGTCGACTGGTCCGCCGCGCGGCGCCAGGTGAAGATCAGTGCCGTCCGGGTCTTCATCACCCGCAGCGACGGCCAGCAGAAGGTGCGCCAGCGCTGGATCCCGGCAGACCGCAACCAGCTCAGCCGCAGGCTGGCGCCCGGCACCTACCGGGTCCGGCTGGTCCCGCGCCGTGGTTCGATGGTCGGCGCGCCGGCACCCGCGCGGACCGTGCGGCTGCGCTGAGCTGGCCGCAGGGCGGAATCCCGCGCCGGGGCACCGGCCGCCCCGCATAGGCTTCACCCATGCCTGAGCAGCCCAGCAGCACCCTCACCGCCCGGGAAGCCATCGCGGCCGTCCAGGGGCACGAGGCCTGGGCGATCATCCGGCGCTCCACCCGCGCGGGCGACCGCGACACCGTCGGCGTCCTCGGCGGCACCCGCAGCGTGGTCGAGTCGATCATGGACATCCCGCTCGAGACCGGCGTGCCCGAGCCGGGCCACATCTGCGACCGGCTGGTCGCCGTACCGTTCCGGCAGGTCAGCGAGCGCGGGTTCGAGGCGCACGACGACGGCACCCCGCTCGTCGTCGTCGACGTCACCGAGGAGCACGAGTTCTCCGTCGCCGACGTCGTCGACGCCATCGACCCGGTCGAGGTCGGCTTCACCGACCGCGGCGGCTTCGAGACCGACGACGAGGACTACGGCAAGCTCGTCTCGCAGATCATCGGCGAGGAGATCGGCCAGGGGGAGGGCGCCAACCTCGTCATCGGGCGCAACTACCGCGCCGTCGTCGCCGACTTCGGCCCCGAGGTCGCGCTCACCGTCTACCGCCGCCTGCTCGAGCGCGAGCGCGGCGCGTACTGGACGTTCGTCTTCTTCACCGGCGACCGCTACCTCATCGGCGCCAGCCCGGAGCGGCACGTGTCCGTGCACGGCGGCGACGTGCGGATGAACCCGATCTCCGGCACCTTCCACCTCCGCCCGCCCGCGGGCGAGTCGCGCAGCACCGACGCGCGGCTGCGCGAGTTCCTCCGCGACGAGAAGGAGATCTACGAGCTCTTCATGGTCGTGGACGAGGAGCTCAAGATGATGTGCGACATCTGCACCGAGGGCGGCCAGGTGCTCGGCCCGTTCCTCAAGCCGATGACCCACCTGATCCACACCGAGTACCTCCTCGCCGGCCGCACCAGCCGCGACGTGCGCGAGGTCCTGCGGGACACGATGTACGCCGCCACCGTGACCGGGTCCCCGGTCGAGAACGCCTGCCGGCTGATCAGGCAGTACGAGCCCGAGGGCCGCGGCTACTACGCCTCGGCGCTGGCCATCTTCGGCCGTGACGAGGCCGGCGAGCCGGTGCTCGACAGCCCGATCGTGCTCCGCACCGCGGACGTCTCGCCGACCGGCGAGCTCAAGGTGACCGCGGGGGCGACCCTCGTGCGCGACTCCGACCCGGCGTACGAGGTCGCCGAGACCCACGCCAAGGCCGGCGGGATCCTGTCCGCCTTCGGCCTGGCCTCGCAGGCGCCGAGCACCGCCCCGCCGGTCGACCTCGACGCGCTCGCCTCCCTCGTCGCCGACGAGGAGGTGCTGATCGCGCTCAACAGCCGCAACAGCCGGCTCTCCAGCTTCTGGCTCGCTGACCAGGCCGGCACCCCGGTCGACCCGCGCCTGATCGGCCGCTCCGCCGTCATCCTCGACGGCGAGGACGACTTCGTGAACATGCTGCGCCACATGCTCACCCGGATGGGCGTCACCAGCTCGGTCGTCCGCCACGAGGACTACGTCGACGGCGTCCTCGACGGCCACGACCTGGTCATCGTCGGTCCGGGCCCGGGCGACCCGCGCGACGGGGACGACCCCAAGATCAGCCGGCTGCGCGCGGCGGTGCGGTGGCTGCTCGACAACGAGAAGCCGTTCCTCGCCATCTGCCTGGGCCACCAGACCCTGTGCCACTCCCTCGGCATCCCGCTCGCCTACAAGAACATCGTCTTCCAGGGCACGCAGGCGAGCGTGCTGCTCGACGGCCGTCCGCAGAAGGTCGGCTTCTACAACACCTTCGTCGGCCGGGTCGGCCCGGACACCCCGCTGCCCGAGGGCGTCGAGGTCGACGCCGACGCGGAGACCGGTGACGTCAACGCCGTCCGCGGCCCGCACTTCCGCGGCGTGCAGTTCCACGCCGAGTCGATCCTCACCGAGCGGGGCTTCGAGATCGTCCACGACTTGGTGTCCGACGTCCTCCTGTGACGCGATGAGCGCGCCGGACGTGGTGGTCGTCGACCACCACGACTCGTACACGTGGAACCTCGTCCACCTGGTCGCGGGCGTGACCGGGGTGCTGCCGTCGGTGGTGCAGCACGACGAGGTGGGGGCGGCCGAGGTGCTGGCCCACCAGTTCGTCGTGCTGTCGCCCGGGCCGGGGAACCCCGCCGTGGAGCGGGACTTCGCCGTCGGGCGCGAGGTGCTGCTCGCGGCGACCCGGCCGGTGCTCGGGGTGTGCCTGGGGATGCAGGGCATCGTCACGGCGTACGGCGGCCGGGTGGACCGCGTCCCGCCGGGGCACGGCGTGCTCGCGTCCGTCGAGCACGACGGGACGGGGCTCTTCGCGGGCGTCCCGTCACCCTTCGACGCGGTCCGCTACCACTCGCTCGCGGCCGTCGAGCTGCCCGCGGAGCTGCGAGCGACCGCCGCCGACGCGCGCACCGGGTTGACCATGGCGGTCGAGCACGTGACGCTGCCCGTCATGGGCGTGCAGTTCCACCCGGAGTCGGTGCTCACCGATCACGGCGCCCGTCTCGTCGCCAACTTCCTCGGCCTGGCGTGAGCCGGCGATGGTGACCCGGACCGACCCCGTCGAGGCGTTCACGAGGCTGCAGGCGCAGCACCCGCGCTGCGTGTGGCTCGACGGCGGCGGGGCGCGGGACTGGTCCCGACGGCGCTCGATCCTCGGCTGGCTCGACGAGGACGACGTCTCCCTGAGCTACGACGCCCGCAACCGCGAGGTCACCCGCCACGCGGGCGGCCGCGCGGTCGTCGTCGGCGACGACCCGTTCGTGGTGCTCGAGCAGGAGCTCGCTGCGGGACGTCCCAGCGACCAGTGGTTCGGCTACTTCGGCTACGCCGCCCGCGCGGACCTGCCGGCCGAGCCCGACCCGGACCTGCCCGACGCCGTGTGGTTGCGGCCCTCGCACCTGCGGGAGTACGAGCACCCGGTGCTCACCCCCACGGCCACCGGCACCGTCGGCGGCCCGCCCGTCGGGGACGTCCCGCCGGGCTACGCCGCCGCCTTCGCGCGGGTCCAGGAGCACCTGCACGCCGGCAACTCCTACGAGGTCAACCTGACCTACCGCACCCGCACGGCCAGCCCGCTCGACCCCGCCGCGGCCTACCTGCGGCTGCGGGCGGCCAACCCGGCGCCGTACGCCGGCTTCCTGCAGCACGACGTCCCCGGCGCCGAGGCGTGGCTGCTCAGCTCCTCGCCCGAGCGCTACGCGCTGGTGACGGCCGACCGGGTGCTGGAGACCAAGCCGATCAAGGGCACCACCCCGCGCGGTGCGACGCCGGCCGAGGACGAGGCGGCGCGGGCGCACCTGGCGGCGGACCCGAAGTTCCGCTCCGAGAACCTGATGATCGTCGACCTGCTCCGCAACGACCTCGCGATGGTCTGCGAGGTCGGTTCCGTGGAGGTGCCGGTGCTGATGGACGTGGAGTCCTACGCCTCGGTGCACCAGCTGGTGTCGACGGTGCGCGGACGGTTGCGCGACGACGTCACGACCGTGGCCGCGCTGCGGGCGCTCTTCCCCGCCGGCTCGATGACCGGGGCACCGAAGCTGCGCACGATGGAGGTCATCGGCGAGGTCGAGGAGGCGCCCCGCGGCGCCTACAGCGGTGCGTTCGGGTGGGTCTCCGGCGACGGCGGGGCCGACCTCGGCGTCGTCATCCGGACGCTGGTCAGTGCCGGCGCCGACTACGTCCTCGGCACGGGCGGCGGGATCACCGTCGCCAGCGACCTCCACGAGGAGTGGGCCGAGACCGGGTGGAAGGCCGCGCGCCTGCTCGCGGCGCTGGACCCGGGCGCGCCGGTCACCTGAGCCCTGCCGACCCGCGCGCCTCAGGACGAGGGGCTGGGCGCGGTCGACGCCGGCTCGCCGGCGCCGTTCTCGTCGGCGTGCCGGGTGAGCGCCGCGAGGGCGGCCCGCATGCCGCGCACGGCCCGCTCCTCGTCGTACGGCGCGGGGTCGACGAGGTTGACGACCTCGAACAGCATGCCGTTCTGCACGAACCCGGTGACGTAGAGCTGGTCCTCCTCGGCGGCGACGACGATCCGCGCCGCGTCGGCGCCCGGGACGGCCGGCTGGCGGACGTCGGCGTCCTCGCCCTGGCCCATCTGCTCCCAGAACTCGTCGAGCGAGCCGCCGAAGAGCTGGTAGTTGGCGTCGAGCACCGGGTCACCGGAGCCCTCCTCGGGCACGAACCGGCAGTCCGGCGCGGTCGGCGTGCCGTCCTCCTTGGTGGTCCGGGCGCCGAACTGCTCCTCGACGAAGGCGGTGTCGAGCGCGTCGCAGGGGTTCCACAGCGCGGGTGGCTCGGTCGGCAGGTCGGGCTTCGTGCCGACGTCACCGTCGTCACCGCAGGCCGCGGCGAGCAGGCCGACGGCGACGAGCGCGGCCGCTCCTGCCCACCGGCGGGTCCGTCGCTGGTGTCGCGGACGCATCGGATCGGTCATCAGGGGTTGTTCTCCCGTCCGGGCAGGCGCAGCACGAGGCGTGCGCCGCCGCTGGCGTTCTCGGTGGCGTGCACGGAGCCGGAGTGCCGGTCCGCGACCTGGCGCACGATGGCCAGGCCCAGCCCGGACCCGGGCATGGTGCGGGCGTCGGGGGAGCGCCAGAACCGGTCGAAGATGCGGTGCCGGTCGGCCTCGGCGATGCCGGGGCCCTGGTCGTCGACGGTCAGCACGCCGTCGCTGAGCCGCACCGTCACCTGGCCTCCCTCCGGGCTCCACTTCGCCGCGTTGTCGAGCAGGTTGGTCACCGCCCGCTCCAGCTCAGCATCCTCGCCGATCACCCACCACGGTCGGGTGAAGACCTCGAACGTGAGACCGGGCGCGCGGCGGCGCACCCGCTGCACGGCGTGGTCGACGACGTCGGCGAGGTCCACCGGCTCGACCTGCACCTGGATCGGCTCGTCGCGGGCGAGCGCGGTGAGGTCGCCGATCAGGGTGGTCAGCTCCTCGATCTGGGCCTGCACGTCGTCGAGCAGCTCGTCGCGGGCCTCGACCGGCAGGCTGGCCGTGCCGTTGCCCCGCACGCTCATCGACAGCAGCTCGACGTTGGTGCGCAGCGCGGTCAGCGGCGTGCGCAGCTCGTGGCTGGCGTCGGCGACCAGCTGCCGCTGCCGGATCCGGCTGGCGTCGAGCGCGAGCAGCATGTGGTTGAACGCCGTCGCCAGGCGGGCGATCTCGTCGTCGCCCTCGACGGGCAGGGGGGTGAAGTCCTCGGTGCGGGCGATCTCCTCCACCGACGCCGTGAGCTTGCGGACCGGTCGCAGGCCGTTGCTCGCCACCGCCCACCCGGCGAGACCTGCGACGAGGACGCCGAAGATGCCGAAGGCGACGGTCACCCAGCCGAGCCGGGCCAGCGTGCGGTCCTGGTCCTCCAGCGGTTGCGCGATGACCAGCGCGATCCCGTTCTTCTGCGTGGGTACGGCGACCACGCGGTAGCGCTCGCCCTCGAAGACGATCGTGCGCACGCTGCGGTCGGCGTCGCCGCGGGCGACCTCCACCTCGGGCTTGCCGAAGTCGATGACCGGGCCGCGGTCGAGGATCGCGGGCGTGCCCTCGTAGTCGAGGAACGCGATCCGCACGTCGCCGGCGCCCAGCGCCCACGACGGGATGCCGGCCGACCCGGCCCGCAGCAGGCTGTCCGAGGCGGCGGCCTTGCCGGCCCGGTCGAGGAGCGCGTCGTCGAGGGTGTGCTGCATCTGCACGCGGGCGGTCAGGTAGGCGCCGACCGCGACCAGGGCGACGGACATGCCCACCGCCATGGTGGTCAGCCAGATGACCCGGCTGGCCAGCGAGCGCCGGTAGTGCCAGCGGCCGTCGGTCCCCTGCCCCAGTGCCGGGCCCCGCGCCTCGATCACGCCTCGGGGGCCCGCAGGACGTACCCGATGCCGCGCACCGTGTGGATCAGGCGCGGCTCGCCCTCCGCCTCGGTCTTGCGGCGCAGGTAGCCGACGTAGACCTCGAGCGAGTTGGCGGTCGTCGGGAAGTCGTAGCCCCAGACCTCCTCGAGGATGAAGCTGCGGTCGAGCACGCGCCGGGGACGGCGCAGGAACATCTCGAGCAGCGTGAACTCGGTGCGGGTCAGCTCGATGTGCCGGCTGCCGCGGGTCACCTCGCGGGTGGTGACGTTCATGGTCAGGTCGGCGAAGGAGAGGACCTCCTCCTCGCCGTCGTCGGCCGCCGGGGTGACCCGGCGCAGCAGCGCGCGCAGCCGGGCCAGCAGCTCCTCGAGCGCGAACGGCTTGGTGAGGTAGTCGTCCGCGCCGGCGTCGAGGCCTTCGACCCGGTCGCCGACGGCGTCACGGGCGGTGAGCACGATGACCGGGACGTCGTTGCCGGCCGCCCGCAACGCCCGGGTCGCCTCGAGGCCGTCGAGCTTCGGCATCATCACGTCCATCACGACGACGTCCGGCTTGACGGCACCGATGCCCGCGAGGGCCTCGGCACCGTCGGCAGCCAGGTGGACGTCGTACCCGTTGAAGGCGAGGGAGCGCCGCAGCGACTCGCGGACCGCGCGGTCGTCGTCGACGACGAGGACGCGGGCAGGCGCTGCAGTACCGGGCACGCCCCCATCATGGCCGATGGGCCTGAGCGGCGGCTGAGAGCTCGGGCCGGGCGCTGCGCGAGGCGCGGTGGAGCAGGCCGACCACGACGACCCCGGCGCCGGCCACGCTGGCGGCGGCGAGGAGGAGGGCGTCCTGCTGGCCGGCCACGAAGGCGGTGCGGGCCGCCGCGGCCGCCTCCGGCCCCAGCTGCAGGGCACCGGCGACCGACTCCTGCGCCCGCGCGGCCACCTCGTGGGGCAGGCCGGCGCCGGCGACGGCGGAGCGGTAACCGTCGTTGAGCAGGCTGCCGAGCACGGCGATGCCGATCGCGCCCCCGAGCTCGCGGGCCAGGTCGTTGACGGCCGACGCCACCCCCTGCTGCTCGCGCGGCAGGGCGTCGGTGATCGCCGTCGTCGCGGGGGTCATCGCCAGGCCCATGCCCAGCCCGGCGAGCCAGATCGAGACCGCGAGCACGCCGTACGACGTGGTCAGGTCCGCCCGCCACAGCAGCGCCAGGCCGCCGGTGAGCAGCAGCAGGCCCAGCCCGCTGACCCGGACCCGGCCGACGTGGGCGGCGACCCGCGGCGCGACGCGCGACCCGGGCATGATGCCGAGCGCGAGCGGGACCATGCCCAGCGCGGCCTCCAGCGGGGACCAGCCGCGGACGAGCTGGAGGTACTGCAGGAAGACGAAGACGAACCCGAAGAACGCGGTGAACTGCACCAGCACGGACAGCGTGCCGGCGGCGAACGCGGGGCGGGCGAACAGCCGCGGGTCGAGCAGCGGGTGGGCGGTGTGCGCCTCCCAGAGCAGGAAGAGCACGAGGAGCGCGAGCCCGCCGCCGAGGCAGCCGAGGGTGGCGGCCGAGGCCCAGCCCTGGTGCGGGGCCTCGATGAGGCCGTAGACGACCGCGGCGAAGGCGCCGACGGAGAGCAGCGAGCCGACGGGGTCGAGGCCGACGTGGCCGTCGTGGCGCGACTCGGGCACGACGCGGAGGGTGCCGGCGAGGGCGACCAGCGCCATGCCGACGTTCAGCCCGAACACCGACTGCCACGACCACGCCTCCAGCAGCAGGCCGGAGGCGAGCAGGCCGAGCACGGCACTCGCGCCAGCGACGCCCGTCCACACCGCGACCCCCTTGAGGCGCTCGTCGTCGGGGAAGGTCGCGGTGATCGTCGACAGCGTGGCCGGCATGACCAGCGCCGCCCCGGCACCGAGCAGGCCGCGCAGCGCGACCAGCGCCTCTGGCGAGGAGGTCGTCATCGCCATCGCCGCCGCGGCCGCGAACACGACCAGGCCCGCGACGAGTGTCCGCCGGCGCCCCAGCCGGTCGCCGAGGGCGCCGAAGGGCAGCAACAAGGCTGCGAAGGTGAGCGCGTAGGCGTCGATGATCCACGACAGCTGGGTCTGCGTCGCGGCGGTCTCGCGCGCGATCGAGGGGATTGCGACGTTGAGTGCCGAGACCGCGGAGACGACGGTCGCGAGGCCCAGGCAGACCACCGCGAGGACGGCACGGTGGCCGGGTCCGGAGGCGGGTGGCCGGCCGGACGTCGTACGGGTGCGGGACATGGGGTCCTCCTCTCGGACCGGCCCCGGGTGGGCCGGGCCCGTTGACCGTCGCCCGCGCGCCGCCTAGTTTGCAACGTTGATGAATAAACCGCGCGGCCGGCGACCCGGCAGTCCTTACACCCGCTCCGCGATCCTCGACGCAGCGCGGGTTGCGTTCGTCGAGCACGGCTACCAGGGCGCGACCCTGCGCCGGATCGCCGCCGACGCCGGCGTCGACATCCGGCTCATCGCCCACCACTTCGGCTCGAAGAAGGGCCTGTTCGCCGCGGCGATGACGCTGCCGGTCAGCCCCAGCGAGGTGCTGGACCGCGCGCTCTCCGGGCCGCCGGAGACCTGGGCGACGACGTTGCTCTCCGCCGCGCTGCGGGTCTGGGACGCCCCGGAGACCGGGCAGCCGTTGCTCCGGCTGCTGCAGACCGCCCTCGACGACCCCGACCAGCGCCCCGCCCTCACCGGCTTCGTGGAGCGCGAGATCGTCAGCCGGATCGAGGACCGGCTCGAGGGTCCGTACGCACGGCGCCGGGCGACCGCCGCCGCCACCCTCGTCGCCGGGATGATCGTCAGCCGCTACGTCCTCGAGGTCGAGCCGTTGCACGGCATGCGCGAGCGCGACGTCGTCGCGACCTTGCGCCCCCTGCTCCAGTCCGCGCTCGCGCCACCAGCCCGGCGTCGATGAATTCGGGGGTCAGACGTACTTCGCGGCGACCCGGGCCGCGCGGGCGCCGTACTGCCCGCCGAAGAGGCAGGCGTGGACGAGCAACGGGAAGAGCTGGTGGAAGCCGACCCGGTCCTCCCAGCCGTCGGCGAGGGGGGTGACCTCCTGGTAGGCCGCCATCACCTGCGGCAGCTGGGGGAGGCCGAAGAGGGCGAGCATGGCGAGGTCGACCTCGCGGTGGCCGCCGTACGCCGCCGGGTCGATCACGACGACGCGGTCCTCGGAGGTCCACAGCACGTTGCCGTTCCACAGGTCGCCGTGCAGGCGGGCGGGCGGCTCGTCGGGCACGATCTCGGCGCCCCTGGCCACGGCGGCCTCGATCGTCGCGGCGTCGTCGGCGGACACGATGGCCTTGTCGCGCAGCGCCTTCAGGTAGGGCGCGATCCGGCGCTCGGCCCAGAACTCCGCCCACGTCGGCAAGGTGCGGTTGAGCAGGGGGAGGCGGCCGATGTAGCCGTCCTCGGGACCGCCGAAGGCGTCGGCCCCCGCGCGGTGGGTCGCGGCCAGCGCCCGGCCGAAGGCGCCGGCAGCCTCGGCGCCCGGACGCACCGACTCCACCCACCCGAGGATCAGCACGTCGTCGTCGACGGCGAGCACCTCGGGGGTGGCGACGCCGCCGTCGGTGCTGGCCTCCGCCAGCCAGCGCAGCCCCGCCGCCTCGCGCTCGAAGAAGTGCGGCGGCGCCCCGGTCAGCGTCTTGAGGAAGGCGGTGCGGCCGTTGGAGAGGCGCAGCTTCACCGCGGTCGCGATGTCACCGCCCGCGACCGGCGCGGTCGCGACGACGGCGGAGCCGAGCAGCTGCTCCGCCCGCCCGGCGACCGTGGGCTGCCTCGCCATCGACTACCTCCGGGCAGGTCCGGTCAGGCCCGGTCGAGGGTCTTCGCGCCGGCGGCGACGCTGTCCTGGTGGGCGCCCTGGCCCTTGAGGGCGCGGGGGATCTCCTTGCCCTGCTCGATGGCGCGCTCGGGCGCCTTGACCCGCTTGAAGCTGCGCAGCGCCAGCAGCAGCAGGAGCACCGCCAGCAGGACGTAGCCGCCGAAGACGATCAGGAACGCCCAGTGCAGGTCGAGGCCCGAGCCGTTCCAGTGGATCAGGTAGGCGATGGCCACGGACAGCATGATCACGGCGAGGAGCAGCAGGAACAGCGCCGCGGCGACCAGCGCCGCGCCGACACCACCCGCGGTGACGCTGACCTTCAGCTCGGCCTTGGCGAGCTGGATCTCCTTGCGCAGGATGGTGGAGAAGTCGGTCTGCGCGTCCTTGATGAGGCGCCCGATCGTCGGCTCTTCCCCATGGACGGTGCGCGATTGGATGGCCATGCGGTCGACCTTACCGATACCGATAGTCTCTCCGTAGGTGAGCCGGGAAGTCTGGTCGGCGCGTACTGCCCCCTGCCCGACGATCGAGAGAGCCCCTTGTGACCCCACCGCCCAGTGCCCCTGACGAGCTCTGGCGCCGCGGGCCGGTCCTGACCCAGAGCGACCGGCCGCTGGCCCGGTACGTCGCCCGGCCGATCCGCGAGTTCCTCCACGTCGAGTCCTCCGGCTCGGTGCTCCTGCTCGCCGCGACCGTCGTCGCCCTGCTGTGGGTGAACCTCCCGGTCGACGGCTGGGCGTCCGGCTACGACCACTTCTGGCACACGCCGATCGCGCTGGAGATCGGTGACTGGAGGCTCGAGGAGTCGCTCCAGCACTGGGTCAACGACGGCCTGATGACGATCTTCTTCTTCGTCGTCGGCCTCGAGATCAAGTACGAGCTGGTCCACGGCGACCTGCGCGACCCGCGCACCGCCGCCCTGCCGATCGTCGCCGCGGTCGGCGGGATGCTCGTCCCCGCGCTCATCTACGCCGTCATCGTCCGGGGTGGCCCCGACGCGGCGTCGGCGGGCTGGGGCATCCCGATGGCAACCGACATCGCGTTCGCCGTCGGCGTGCTCGGCATCCTCGGCCGCCGGGTGCCGTCCGCCGCGCGCCTGTTCCTGCTGACGCTGGCGATCGTCGACGACATCGGCGCGATCCTGGTGATCGCGGTCTTCTACACCGACGACCTCTCGCTGGCCTGGCTCGGCGCGGCGCTCGCCCTGCTCGCGGTCATGGCGCTGCTGCGGAGCTTCCGGGTGTGGGCGTTCTGGATCTACGTGCTGCTGGGCATCGCGACCTGGTTCACCCTGCTCCAGTCCGGCGTGCACGCCACGCTCGCCGGCGTCGCGATCGGCCTGCTCACCCCCGCCGTCGCGCTGCTGCGCAGCGAGGTGGCCACCGAGTTCGCCGCCGACGCCCTGCGCGACCGCGAGCTGGACGCGGACGAGCTCTACCGGCTGCGTTTCCTGGTCGCCGAGTCGGTGCCGGTCGTCGAGCGGCTCCAGGCGCGGCTGCACCCGCTGTCGTCGTACGTCGTGCTGCCGGTCTTCGCGCTGGCCAACGCCGGTGTCTCCCTCGACGGCATCGGGGACGCGGTCACCTCGGCGGTCGGCCTCGGCATCGGCGCCGGCCTGGTGATCGGCAAGCCGGTGGGCATCACCCTGGCCTGCTTCCTCGCGATCCGCCTCGGTGTCGGCCGGATGCCGACCGGGACGTCGTGGCCGCAGGTCGTCGGCGTCGGGATGGTGGCCGGCATCGGGTTCACGGTCTCGCTCTTCATCGCCGGGCTGTCCTTCCCGGGCGAGGCGCTGCTGACCGACGAGGCGAAGGTCGGGATCCTGATGGCCTCGCTCGTCGCCGCGGTCCTCGGTGTCCTCATGCTCCTGGCTGCGACCGGCCGGACTACGCCCGAGGGCGAGGAACCAGCCGAGGAAGCACCTGCGACGAGCCGAGGAAGCGACTGACGGTGATCCGCAGCGCGACCCGGGTCGGGTTCGGCCGCGGCTGCCGGTAGCGGGAGGCGTAGCGCTCGCACGCGCGGGCGACCGACTCCGCGTCGTCGAGCACCTCGGCGGTGCCGACGATCGTGGACCAGCGGGCGCCGTCGACCTGGCTCACCGCGAGCCGCGGGTCGCGGCGCAGGTTGGCGGCCTTCTGCGAGCCGCCGTCGGTGATCACCCACGCGCACTGCTGCTCGGGGTCGAGCACCGCGCCGACCGCGACCGCGTGCGGGGCGCCGTGCCGGTCGAGGGTGCTCAGCGTGCACAGGTGCCGCTCGGTCCAGAACTGCTCGAGCTCGGGCGGCAGGGCGGACCAGGCGACGGGTTCCCAGGTGGGCATGGGGCCACCCTAGGCGTCCCGGCGGTCGAGCCGGCCCCGGTGGTTGAGCCGGCCCCGGTGGTTGAGGTGTGACGAGCGCCAGCGAGAAGCCGGCCCCGGTGGTTGAGGTGTGACGAGCGCTAGCGAGGAGCCTCGAAACCTCCGGGCCTTCCTGGCGGGCTGTGGTGGGCACGGCCGGGTGCAGCAAGGCCACTGGTTTCGAGGCTCGGCCGCGGGCGGCCTCGCACCTCAACCAGCGGCGGCGGGTGGGTAGGCGGCAAGCCTTCTCCCGGTGGTTGAGGTGCGACGAGCGCTAGCGAGGAGCCTCGAAACCCAACCACCGGCGGGCCCGGTGCTGGGCGCCTCGCACCTCAACCACCGACCGCGGTGGAGGTCAGTCCTCGGTCGAGGACGCCTGGCCGGCGGAGA
>NZ_VLJQ01000089.1:0-5077 GCF_007829375.1 Nocardioides sp. J9
CAGGAGGCAGGCCGCCTGCCTTCGACGCGAAGGCCTACAAGGGCCGCAACGTCATCGAGCGCTCCTTCAGCGACCACAAGCAATGGCGTGGCATCGCCACCCGCTACGACAAGCTCGCAGTCGTCTATCGGGGCGCGGTCGTCCTACGCGCCATCACCATCTGGCTCGCGACTTAGGAGACACGCCCTAGGCGGGCCGCTCCGGGCGGCTCCGGGTCAGGCGATCGGCGGTGCCGGGGTGACGATCCCGGCCTCGGCGTCGGCCGCCTCGATCTCCTCCCGGCTGATGCCGAGCAGGTACATGATCGTGTCGAGGTACGGCACGTTGAGCGAGGTGTCGGCGGCCTCGCGCACCACCGGGCGGGCGTTGTAGGCGATGCCCAGGCCGGCGGCGTCGAGCATGTCGAGGTCGTTGGCGCCGTCACCGATCGCGATGGTCGCGGCGACCGGGACACCGAGGTCGGCGGCGAACTCGCGCAGCGCCTGCGCCTTCCCGGCCCGGTCGACGACGGGACCGACGACCTCGCCGGTGAGCCGGCCGTCGACGATCTCGAGGGTGTTGGCGCGGGCGCGGTGGATGCCCAGGTCCGCGGCCAGCCGGTCGGTGATCTGGCTGAAGCCGCCGGACACGATCGCGAAGCGGTAACCGAGGCGGCGCAGCGTGCGCACCATCGTCCGGGCGCCGGGGTTGACGACGATGGCGTCGTACACCTCGTCGAGCACGGAGGCGTCGAGCCCGGCCAGCAGCTTGACCCGCGCCCGCAGCGACTGCTCGAAGTCGAGCTCGCCGCGCATGGCGCGCTCGGTCACGTCGGCGACCTCGGCGCCGTAGCCCGCATGCTCGGCGAGCATCTCGATGACCTCGCCCTGGATGAGCGTGGAGTCGACGTCCATCACGATCAGCCGCATGCCGTGGCGCAGCAGGTTGGCCGGCTGGACCGCGACGTCGATGCCGTGGCGGGCCGCCTCGGTGGCCAGCAGGGTGCGGAGCCGGTCCGGCGCGGCGCCCGAGACGTGCAGCTCGATCGCGGTGACGGGGTAGCGCGCCATCCGCTCGATCCGGTCGATGTTGCCGCCGCAGTCGGCGATCCGGCCCGCGATCGCGGCCATGCCAGACGCCTTGAGCGGAGCGCCGATGACGGTGACGTGGGCGCGGTGCGGCGACCGGCTCCGGTTGTCACCGGACCCCTTCTCGAACTCGACGTTCATCCCGAGCGCCTCGACGGTCTGGGTGACTGCCTTGCGCAGCTTCTTGCCGTCGCGGGGAGCGGTCACGAGCACGCCGAGCACGAGCCGCCCGCGCATCAGCATCTGCTCGAGGTCGACGACGGAGACGCCGGCGCCGGCGAGGGTCTGCAGCACCGCCGAGGTGACCCCGGGGCGGTCGGTCCCGGTGACGGTGATCAGCAGCGTGTCGGGGGCGTCGTGAGTGCTCATCGCGGCTGCAGGCTATCGGCTCTCGGGCGGGTCACCGTGACGGTGGCCAGCCGTCGGGCGAGCAGGCGGCGCCGAGGGCGTGCCGGGCGGTCCGCTCCAGCGGCTCCAGGGCCGCGCGCCGCGCCGTCGCCTCGGCGGTGCTGAGGGCGCCGCCGTCGTCCTCGAGCGCGAGCCGGGCGACGTCGAGGAGGTGCAACGCGCGGCCCGCGAGGTCGATGCAGCGGCCGGGGACGCCGTCCGGCGCCTCGAGGGGTACGGCGGTGCGCAGGTCGTGCAGGCGGTCGGGGGCGCCCCCGGCGCGGCTCTCCAGCGATGCCCGCTCCTGGCGCAGCACGCCCTGCTCCTGGGTGAGGGTCGGCGACCTCCGGCTGCCAGCTCGCCACGTCCAGCTCGGCGAGCGTGCTCACCGCCTCGAGCAGTGCGGCCCGCAGCGACCGGTCCGCCTCGCCCAGGTCCGGCGGCGGACGCCGCTCGGCCGGCATCAGCGTCCACTCGACCGCCTGGCCGACCTGCGCCGGGACCAGGGCGCTCGAGGCGCCCAGCAGCAGGGCTGCCTCGCCGGCGTCGATGGCGGCCGCGTTGAGGTCCCGCGGTCCGCGCAGGCCGGCGGGGTCACCGGACGCCGGGAAGGACGCCCCGACGGCCGTCGCACCGCGGTTGCGGGCGTCCGCGAGCTCGAGCAGCAGGGGAGAGGCGCCCGAGGGACCGCCGACGACGTGGGCGACGTCGTCGCCGAGCACGCCGTCGAGGAAGGCGTCGGGCCCGATCCGGCCCTGCAGCCACGCCGTGCCCCACCACGCGAGGCGGGCAGATGCGGGGAGACCACTCACGGCATGACCCTAGTCGTTAGGGTTGCCTGCATGTCCGCCGTGCTCGAGCTCGCCGAGGTGACCGTCCGGCGTGGCCAGGCCACGCTGCTCGACCGTGTGAGCTGGGTCGTGCGCGAGGGCGAGCGGTGGATCCTGCTCGGCGCCAACGGCGCGGGCAAGACGACGCTCATGCAGGTCGCGGCGGCCCAGATGTACCCCACCACCGGCGCGGTCGGGGTGCTCGGGGAGCTGATCGGCACCGTCGACGTCTTCGAGCTGCGCCCGCGCATCGGTGTCTCCAGCGCCGCCGTCGCCGAGCAGATCCCGCGGCAGGAGAAGGTCCGCGACGTGGTGGTGTCGGCGTCGTACGGCGTGCTCGGCCGCTGGCGCGAGGAGTACGACGACGTCGACCACGCCCGCGCCGACGCACTGCTGCGGGAGGTCGGCGTCATGCACCTCGCCGACCGCACCTTCGGCACCCTCAGCGAGGGGGAGCGCAAGCGCGTGCAGATCGCCCGGGCCCTGATGACCGACCCCGAGCTGCTGCTGCTCGACGAGCCCGCTGCCGGGCTCGACCTGGGCGGTCGCGAGGACCTGGTGTCGACCATGTCGGTGCTGGCCTACGACCCCGCCTCACCGGCGACCGTGCTGGTCTCGCACCACGTCGAGGAGATCCCGCCCGGCTTCACCCACGTGCTGATGCTGCGCGACGGGGCGGTGGTCGCCCAGGGGCCGATGGAGACGACCCTGACGGCCGAGACCCTGTCCGCCACCTTCGGCATGCCGCTGGTGCTCGAGAAGCACGAGGGCCGCTACGCGGCGCGACGGCGGCAGCACCGCGGTCGCGGGATGTCCTAGGGTTCGGCCATGGACTGGCTGCGCGACCACCTCTGGGAGACCTGGCTCGCCGTCGGGATCGCGCTCGCGCTCGCCGAGCTGCTGAGCCTTGACCTGTTCCTGCTGATGCTCGCCGGCGGCGCGCTGGCCGGCATGGGTGCCGCGCTGGTGACCGACAGCATCGTCGTGCAGGTGCTGGTCGCCTCCGCGGCGTCGCTGCTGCTCCTCGCCGGCGTCCGCCCGCCGCTGGTCCGCCGCCTGCACGGTGGTCCGGAGCTCGTGCTCGGCCCGGCCAGCCTCGTCGGCGCGCGCGGGGTCGTGACCGAGACCGTGGCCGAGCACCGGCCGGGCCGTGTGAAGATCGGCGGCGAGAGCTGGCTGGCTGTCTCGGCCGGCGCCGAGGCCGGCATCGAGGTCGGCCGTACCGTCGAGGTCGTCGCCATCAACGGGGCCACCGCCCAGGTGCGGCCCGTGTCCGACCCCCCGTCCCTGCCCGGAGCACCCTGACCCTCCGAAGGAGCCCCCCATGGTCGTGCTGGTCATCCTGATCCTGCTGCTGCTCTTCGTGATCACCGTGGTCGCGAAGTCCATCAGGGTCGTGCCCCAGGCCTACACCGGCATCGTCGAACGGTTCGGCAAGTACAAGGAGACGTTGCCGGCCGGCCTCAACTTCGTGGTGCCCTTCATCGACAAGGTGCGCTACATGATCGACCTGCGCGAGCAGGTCGTGAGCTTCCCCCCGCAGGCGGCGATCACCGAGGACAACCTGACCGTCGACATCGACACGGTCATCTACTTCCAGGTGACCGACCCGATCGCGGCGACCTACGAGATCTCCAACTACATCCAGGCCATCGAGCAGCTCACCATGACCACGCTGCGCAACGTCGTCGGTGGCATGGACCTCGAGCAGACCCTGACCAGCCGCGAGTCGATCAACAGCGGCCTGTCGGCCGTGCTCGACGAGACCACCGGCCGGTGGGGCATCAAGGTCAAGCGCGTGGAGATCAAGGGGATCGACCCGCCGCCGTCCATCAAGGACGCGATGGAGAAGCAGATGCGCGCCGAGCGCGACAAGCGCGCGCTGATCCTGTCCGCCGAGGGCCAGCGCCAGTCCGCGATCCTCACTGCCGAGGGCAACAAGCAGTCCCAGATCCTCAACGCCGAGGGTGAGCGCGAGTCGCAGATCCTGCGCGCCCAGGCGGAGCGGGAGGCGCAGATCCTGCGCGCCCAGGGTGAGGGCCAGGCCATCCAGACCGTCTTCCAGGCGATCCACGACGGCCGCCCGGACCAGTCGCTGCTGGCCTACCAGTACCTCCAGATGATGCCGAAGATCGCCGAGGGCGACGCCAACAAGGTCTGGGTCATCCCCTCGGAGATCACCAAGGCGCTGGAGGGCCTCGGGTCGTCGATCCACGAGGTCGCCGGCATCCCGAAGTCGACCGACGGCCCCGCCAAGCGGGTCGACATGGGCCCCACGGCGACCGAGCCGGTGCGCACCTCGAGCACGAGCGAGGCGGTCCAGCAGGCGCTCGCCGCCGCCGAGGACGCCGCCCACCCCGGTCAGCCGGGCCAGCCGGCCGAGCTCCCCACGGAGCCCCCGGCCGGTGAGGAGCCCCCTGCCGGGTGAGCCTCCTCGACGTCCTCGCCGTCCTGCTCGCCGGCGTCGGCGCCGGCACCATCAACGCCGTCGTGGGCTCCGGGACCCTGATCACCTTCCCGACCCTGCTGGCCATCGGCATCCCGCCGGTGACGGCGAACATGTCCAACAGCCTCGGGCTCGTGCCCGGGTCGGTCGCGGGCGCGATCGGCTACCGCAGCGAGCTGGACGGACAGCGTTCGCGCATCCTGCGACTGCTCGTGCTCTCGACGTCCGGTGGCGTGGTCGGGGCGGTGCTGCTGCTCGTGCTGCCGCCCGACGCCTTCGAGGCGGTCGTGCCCGCGCTCATCCTGCTCGGCGTCGCGCTGGTCATCGTGCAGCCCCGGCTGGCGCGG
>NZ_VLJQ01000089.1:5097-33405 GCF_007829375.1 Nocardioides sp. J9
CGTACGGTCGAGCCGGGGTGGGTGCTGGTCGCGGCCTTCCTGACCGGCGTCTACGGCGGCTACTTCGGCGCCGCCCAGGGCGTGATCCTCATGGGCGTGCTGGGCATCGGCATCAACGAGACGCTGCAGCGGCTCAACGGGATCAAGAACGTGCTGGTCGCCGTGGTCAACGGCGTGGCCGGCCTGATCTTCGTCGCCGCTGCCGAGCACGGGCTGCTCGGCAGCGACGCGGAGGTCGACTGGCTGGTGGTGGTCGTGATCGCCGCCGGCGCGGTGGTCGGCGGCTTCCTCGGTGCGGCCGTGGGTCGCCGGCTGCCGCCGCTCGTGCTGCGCAGCGTCATCGTGGTGGTCGGCCTGACGGCCGTCACCCTGATGCTGGCGACGTGAGGCCCCGGGTCACTTCCCGCGGCTGAGCGCCAGCGCGGCGACCCCGGTCGCAACGGCGCTCGCGGCGACGGCCGCGAGCCCGCTGCCCTGCAGCTTCGGGAGTCCGCCGCCGGCGACCTCGACGCCCGCGCTGGCGGCGTCGGCGGCGTCGACGGCCATGCCCACCAGCACCATGTTGCGGCGCAGGGTGCCGCGCGAGGCGAGGGTCACC
This sequence comes from Nocardioides sp. J9, assembly GCF_007829375.1. Classification (NCBI taxonomy): domain Bacteria; kingdom Bacillati; phylum Actinomycetota; class Actinomycetes; order Propionibacteriales; family Nocardioidaceae; genus Nocardioides; species Nocardioides sp. J9. The sequence continues at coordinate 5,696 of NZ_VLJQ01000089.1, forward strand.
GCGCCGAGCGCGATCTCGCGCGCGCCGAACATCCGGTTGATCGCACCCAGCTGCGGGTTCGCGGCAGCGTCGATGCCGAAGAGGCGGGCCGACGCGGACGGGGCGACGAGGGACGCGATGCCGAGGCCGATGCGGCCGAGGGAGAGACCGGTGACGGGATCCATGGCGGGGAGACTAGCGGCCCCGCGGGCGGTCCGTGCGAGGACCGTCACACCTCGCGCAGGACGTAGGCGTCGAGCCAGCGGTCGATCTCGTCGTAGGCGCGCTCGCGTGGCTCCGGCCGCGAGAGCACGACGTCGTGCACCGCGCCGGGGACGGCGACGTAGGTGACGTGCGGGCCGACCGCGGTCGCCCAGCGCCGGATCTGTCGAACGTCGAGCACGATGTCGGTGGAGTAGACGTCCTCGTCCATCTCCTGCGGGTTGCTGCTGCGGTCCGAGGACAGCACCAGCACGGGCGCCTGGACCGACAGCCCTGCCTGGAGCCGCGCGTGGCCCCGGCGGACCGCCCGCAGCCAGCCGAGGCGGACCGGGAAGGACTCGACCGGCTTCCAGCGCAGGTCGAACTCCCACTCGCCGCCGTGGTCGCGGTGCAGGCTGCGTGCGTAGTGGCCGCTCACCTCGCGGCGCAGCTCGCGCATCGGCTGGCGGCGCCCGACCTGCTCGAGCAGCAGGCCGACAGGCGCGGTGCGCAGCGCCGGCGGGCCCTGCAGGTCCAGCCAGGGGGAGTTGAGCAGGAGGCCGGCCAGCTCCGGCGGCTTGCGCGAGTCGGCCCACAGGGACACGACGAGGCCGCCCGTGGAGTGACCGGAGACGACGACCTTCGTGTGGCCGTCGCGGACGGTGATCCGCTCCCACGCCGCATCGAGCTCGGCGAAGTACTCCTCGAGGTCCGCGACGTAGGTCGCGGACTGGTGGGGACGCAGCGAGCGCCCGTACTTGCGCAGGTCCACCCCGTAGGCGTCGTGACCGCGCTCGAGCCACCAGGCGCCGAACTCGGCGTGGAAGAAGTAGTCGGAGAAGCCGTGGACGTGCAGCACCGCCCGCTCCGTGGGGGTCTCGCTGCGCCGGCTGACCAGCGTCGCGACCACCTCGCCCTCGAAGTCGTCGTCGAGGGGGATCGTCTCGACCGTCCAGGGCTCACCCAGGATGTCGATCTCCGGCGGCTCGCTCACGGCGACGATCCTACGAGCCGTCGGGGAACGAGCAGGCCCGGTCCGGCCAAGGGGGGTTGGTCGGACCGGGCCCGCAGGAAGGCTACCGTGCGTAGGCTGGCCCGATGCAGGACCACGCCGAATGGGCCCGACTGCGCGACCGCCTGCTCTCCCGCGGTCGGATGCCGGAGCTCCCGCCGGGGTGGTGCCACCAGTCCGCGATGCTGCCCGCCTCCGGCTTCGAGTACGGCGGCGACTTCATCGTCAGCGACCTGTCGGCCGACGGGCGGCGGCTCCAGCTGGTGCTCGTCGACGTCTGCGGCAGCGGCCAGTCCGCGGTCCCGGCCGCGGTGAAGTTCGCCGGCGCGCTGGAGAGCCTCGTCGTCGCCGTACCGGACGAGGCGCTGCTCGACGCGGCGAACGCCTACCTGCAGCGCCAGCCCGAGGACGAGAACCTCGCGACCGCGGTGCACGTCGTGCTCGACCTGGCGACGGGGGAGTACCGCATCCGCAGCGCCGGGCACCCGCCCGCCCTGCACTGGTCGGCCGCGCGCCGTGAGTGGCGCATCGACAACGCCCGCGGCACCACCCTCGGGGTCACCGACACCCCTGAGTTCGGCGAGACGCGGGGCAGGCTCGCGGCCGGCGAGGCGTTGCTCTTCTACACCGACGGGGTCGTCGAGTCCCGCTCGGTCACCATGGACGACGGCATCGCCTGGCTGCGCAGCGTCGCCCGGGAAGCGGTGCTCGACGACTGGGACGGCGCCGCGAAGCGCATCATCGACCAGGTCGACCTCGGTGACGACGACCGTGCCGTGCTGGTCGTGCGCCGCACCGGAATATAGTTGACATGTCACCGGTTGGGCCGGGTGACAGCACCAGCACCAGCCAGGAGCGGATCACCATGCAGATCGGCATCTTCACCGTCGGCGACGTCACCACGGACCCCACGACCGGCCGCACGCCGAGCGAGCACGAGCGGATCAAGGCCACCGTCGCCATCGCGCGGAAGGCCGAGGAGGTCGGCCTCGACGTGTTCGCGACCGGCGAGCACCACAACCCGCCGTTCATCGCGTCCAACCCGACGGCGACGCTCGCCTACATCGGCGCGCAGACCGAGCGGATCATCCTGTCGACGGCCACGACGCTGATCACCACGACCGACCCGGTGCTGATCGCCGAGGACTACGCCAAGGTCCAGCACCTGACCGACGGTCGGGTCGACCTGATGATGGGCCGCGGCAACACCGGGCCGGTCTACCCGTGGTTCGGCAAGGACATCCGCCAGGGCATCAACCTCGCGATCGAGAACTACGCGCTGCTGCGCCGGCTGTGGACCGAGGACGTCGTCGACTGGGAGGGGCGGTTCCGCACCCCGCTCCAGGGCTACACCTCGACGCCGCGGCCGCTCGACGGCGTCCCGCCGTTCGTCTGGCACGGCTCGATCCGCAGCCCCGAGATCGCCGAGCAGGCGGCGTACTACGGCGACGGGTTCTTCCACAACCACATCTTCTGGCCGGCGTCGCACACCGCGCAGATGGTGCGCCTCTACCGCGAGCGCTTCGAGCACTACGGCCACGGACGGGCCGACCAGGCGATCGTCGGCCTCGGTGGCCAGTTCTTCATGCGGCGCAACAGCCAGGACGCCGTCCGGGAGTTCCGGCCCTACTTCGACAACGCGCCGGTCTACGGCCACGGCCCGTCGCTGGAGGACTTCACCCGGCAGACGCCGTTGACGGTCGGCTCCCCGCAGGAGGTGCTCGAGCGCACCCTGTCGTTCCGGGAGTACGCCGGCGACTACCAGCGCCAGCTCTTCCTGGTCGACCACGCAGGGCTCCCGCTCAAGACCGTGCTGGAGCAGCTGGACCTGCTCGGCGAGATCCTGCCCGAGATGCGCAAGGGCTTCGCCGAGGGCCGCCCGGCCGACGTGCCGGACGCCCCGACCCACGCCTCGCTCGTCGCTGCGGCGGGCGGCGCCAGGGACACCTCCGTGCACGCGGAGGACACCATGACCGGCACCACGGACCGTGAGGAGGTCCAGGCATGAGCACCACCCGGGTCGTCGTCGTGTCCGCGGGACTCTCGGTCCCGTCGTCGACGCGCCTGCTCGCCGACCAGCTCGGCGCGGCCGTCGAGGGGGCGGTCGTGGCCCGCGGCCGCGAGGTCGAGGTCCGGCACGTCGAGCTCCGACCGCTGGCCCACGCCCTCGCCGACCGGCTGCTGACCGGCTTCGCGACCGGCGAGCTCGCCGACGCGCTCGAGCAGGTCCGGCGCGCCGACGCCCTCGTCGTGGTCACGCCGGTGTTCGCGGCGTCGTACTCCGGGCTGTTCAAGACGTTCTTCGACGTCGTCGAGCCCGGCGTGCTCGACGGGACGCCGGTGCTGGTCGCGGTCACCGCGGGCACCGCGCGGCACAGCCTGGTCCTCGACCACGCGCTGCGCCCGCTCTTCGCCCACCTGCGTGCGGTGGTCGTGCCGACCGGGGTCTTCGCCGCCAGCGAGGACTTCGGCTCCGGCGCCGACGGCAGCCTCGACAAGCGGGTGCAGCGCGCGGCCGGCGAGCTGGCCGCATTGCTCGGCGGCGCGGGCGGGACCGGCCGGGCCACGCCCGGGGAGGACGCGGGCCCGGTGGACGGGGGACTCGCCGTCACGACGCCCTTCGAGCAGCTGCTCCGGGAGGCGGGCGGCGACTCGGTGCGCTGACTCCCTGACGACCGTGACAGTGATGGTGTCATGATGGTCCCCACGTCGTTCGAGAGGAGCACCATGCGCCGCACCGTCTTCACCGAGGAGCACGAGGACTTCCGGAAGACCATCCGGAGCTTCCTGGAAGCCGAGGTCGTCCCGCACTACCAGGAGTGGTACGACGCCGGCATCGTCCCGCGCGAGCTCTACACCAAGCTCGGCGAGCTCGGCGTGTTCGGCATCGAGGTGCCCGAGGAGTACGGCGGCGCCGGGCTGCACACGTTCAAGTTCTCCGCGATCCTCACCGAGGAGGCCACCCGCCTGGGCGTCCACCTCGGCACGATCGGCGTGCACCTCGAGCTCTGCCTGCCGTACCTGCTCAAGTTCGCCTCCGGCGAGCAGATGAAGCGCTGGATGCCCGGCTTCACCTCCGGCGAGGAGATGTGGGCCATCGCGATGACCGAGCCGGGCACCGGCTCCGACCTCGCCGGCATGCGCACCACCGCGAAGCGCGACGGCGACTCCTACGTGCTCAACGGCGCCAAGACGTTCATCACCGGCGGTGTCCTCGCCGACCGCGTGATCGTCTGCGCCCGGACCTCGCCGCCGCTGGAGGAGAACCGCCGCTTCGGCATCTCCTTGTTCGCCGTCGACACGAAGTCGCCGGGCTGGCAGGTCGGCCGCAAGCTCGACAAGATCGGCCTGCGCGTCTCCGACACCGCCGAGCTGTCGTTCACCGACGTCCGGGTGCCGGCCTCCGACCTGCTGGGGGAGGAGAACGAGGGCTTCTCCTACCTGGGCCAGAACCTGCCGCAGGAGCGCCTCGGCATCGCCTACCACGCCTACGCGCAGGCCCAGGCCGCGATCCACTTCACCAAGGCCTACGTCCAGGACCGGAAGGTCTTCGGCACGACCGTGGCGTCCTTCCAGAACACCAAGTTCGAGCTGGCCGCGTGCCAGGCCGAGGTCGACGCGGCGCAGGCCGTGGTGGACCGCGCGCTGGAGGCGCACGACGCCGGCGAGCTGACCGCCGTCGACGCGGCGTCGGCGAAGCTGTTCTGCACCGAGGTCGCCGGTCGCGTCABCGACCGCTGCCTGCAGCTGCACGGCGGCTACGGCTACATGAACGAGTACCCGATCGCCCGCCTGTACGCCGACACCCGGGTCACCCGGATCTACGGCGGGACGTCGGAGGTCATGAAGACGATCATCGCCAAGAGCATGGGGCTCTGAGGCCCCGCCCAGCCTGCGGTTCGTCGGGGAGGTCGCTGCACGCGGCCTCCCCGACGCCGCTTCCCGCGGCCTTCTCGGGGACTTCTCGGGGCCTTCTCGGGGCTCAGTGCTGGTAGGTGCCGTGGATGATCGCCCGGCCCAGTGACTTGAACGCCAGGTTGAAGGACACCACTGCGGGCGAGGCGTCGGAGTCGACGCCGAGCGTCTCCTCCTTCACCGCGTGCACGACGAAGAAGTAGCGGTGCACCTGGTCGCCCTGCGGCGGGGCGGCGCCCATGAATGCCTTTGCGCCGCCGTCGTTGCGGCACATGAACGCGTTGCCCGGCAGCGTCGCCCCCTCGGCCCCGGCGCCGGCCTCCAGCGAGGTCACGTCGGCGGGCAGGTCGACCAGCACCCAGTGCCAGAAGCCGCTGGGGGTCGGGGCGTCCGGGTCGAAGCAGGTCACGACGAACGACTTCGTCCCCTCGGGGACGTCCGACCACGACAGCTGCGGCGAGGTGTTGCCGTGGGCCGCGACCTGGTCGTCCTTCAACGGCTGGCCGTCGGTGACGTCCGCGCTGGTCAGGGTGAACGACGGGACGGCGGGCAGGAGCGGGTACGGGTCCGGGGTGACCGGGCGATCGAGACTCATGTCACCGAAGTTAGTCCGCAGGCTGGTCCCGTGTCAGTGACGGCCCGCCGGATGCCGGGAGAATGTGCGGGTGACTGACTTCCCGCCGTACCCCTCCGGCCTGCGCCTCGCCGGGCGCCGCGTGCTGGTCGTCGGCGGCGGACACGTCGCGCAGCGCCGCGTCCCGCAGCTGATCGCGGTCGGCGCCGACGTGCACGTCGTGTCGCCGGTCGTGACCCCCGCCATCGAGGGCCTGGTCGGCTCCGGCGAGATCACCTGGCACCAGCGACCCTTCGAGGACGCCGACGTGGACGGCGCCTGGTACGTCATCGCCGTCACCGACGACCGCGCGGTCAACAACCGCATCTCCGAGCTGTGCGAGACGCAGCGGACCTTCTGCGTCCGCTCCGACGACGCCACCCTCGGCACCGCGTGGACCCCGGCGGTCGGGCGCGAGGCCGGCATCACCGTGGCCGTCGTGGGCAACCGCGACCCGCGCCGGTCCGCCTCGGTGCGCGACGAGATCGTCGCTGCCCTGCGCGCGGGGACCATCGCCGCGCCCCACCACCGCGCCACCGCGCCGGAGCGGTCCCCGGGCGTCACGCTGGTGGGTGGCGGCCCGGGCGACCCCGAGCTGATCTCGGTCGCCGGCCACAAGGCGCTGATGAACGCCGATGTCGTCGTCGCGGACCGGCTCSCCCCCCRMSAGSKRCWYGGCSMCCTGCCGGCGGACGTCGAGCTCGTCGACGTCGCCAAGCTGCCCCGGGGCCGCTCGGCCATGCAGGAGGAGATCAACCGGATCATCGTCGACCGGGCGCTCGCCGGGAAGCGGGTGGTCCGGTTCAAGGGTGGCGACAACTTCGTCTTCGGCCGCGGCTACGAGGAGGTCATCGCGTGCCGCGAGGCCGGTGTGCCGGTCCGGGTGATCCCCGGCCTGACCTCGCCGGTGTCCGTGCCGGGCATCGCCGGCATCCCGGTCACCCACCGCGGGGTGACCCACGAGTTCACGGTCGTGTCCGGCCACCTGCCGCCCGGCCACCCCGAGTCGCTCGTCGACTACCACGCGCTGGCCCGGATGCGCGGCACGGTCGTGGTGATGATGGGCGTCGAGAACGCACCGCACATCGCCTCGGCCCTGCTCGCCGGCGGGCGCCCCGGCACGACCCCGGTCGCGGTGGTCTGCGACGGCACGATGCCGACCCAGCGCACCGTGCTCGCCACGCTCGAGACGCTCGCCGAGCGGCTGGTGGCCGAGGCCGTGAAGCCCCCGGCGATCATCGTCATCGGCGACGTGGTCGCCGTCGCCCACCCCGGCTCCTTCCCGACGGCTGCGCCCGGGCATGGCTGACCTGGTCGAGATCACGTCGGCCGACGACCCGCGCCTGGCCGACTACCGCGACCTGCGTGACGTCGAGCTGCGCAAGAACCTCGAGGCCGAGCACGGGCTCTTCCTCGCCGAGGGGGAGAATGTCGTGCGCCGCGCCGTCGAGGCGGGGTACGACGCGCGCTCGTTCCTCATGGCCCCGCGCTGGCTGGACGGCCTGGCCGACGTCCTGGATCGCTCCGACGCGCCCTGCTACCTCATCTCCGAGGCGCTGGCCGAGGAGGTCACCGGCTTCCACGTGCACCGTGGCGCGCTGGCCTCGCTGCACCGCCGGCCGCTCCCCGAGGTCGACGAGGTGCTCGCCGGTGCCCGCTCGGTGCTCGTGCTGGAGGACATCGTCGACCACACGAATGTCGGGGCGATCCTGCGCAGCGGTGCGGCCCTGGGCTTCGACGCCGTGCTGCTGGCCCCGCGCTGCGCCGACCCGCTCTACCGTCGCGCGATCAAGGTGGCGATGGGGGCGGTGTTCAGCATGCCGTGGACCCGGCTGCCCGACTGGTACGACGCCCTGCCGGACCTCAGCGCCCGCGGGTTCACGACCGTGGCGCTCACGCTCGCACCCGACGCGCGGCCGATCCACGAGGCAGTCGCCGGGCTCGACAAGGTCGCCCTCGTCCTCGGCTCGGAGGGCCACGGCCTGTCCGCGCGCTGGGAGCAGAGCGCCGACCGGCGCGCGATCATCCCCATGGCAGCAGGCATCGACTCGCTCAACGTCGCCGCCGCGACGGCCGTCGCCTGCTACGTCACCGCCCGCCGCTGACCAGCGACAGCCAGGCCAGGTCCACCTCCCCGGCAGTTCCGCAGCCGGGGAGGTGGCGCTGAGGGGCGCAGCGCCCGGGGCGACGGGGACGTCCGGCCCGGGCGCTGCACCGCGGGTGGGGTCCTCCTCAGCGGCTCGCGACCGGCTCGGCCTGGTAGGCCACGGCGTCGAGCAGGCGCTCGGCGGTGTCGACGGCCTGGACCGCGAGGCTCTCCGCGGCGACGACCCGGTCGGGGCGGACGAACAGCACCGAGACCGGCTTGTCGTCGAACCACTTCTTCAGGCGGCCCTGGGCGTCGCCGATGGTCAGCACGCCCTCGGAGGCACGCTCGGCCGCCCACGGGCGCTGCACCTCGGGCACCGCCTGGACGAACACCGTACCGAGGCGCTCCAGGTCCGCGACGGCCTCCTTGGACAGCAGGCGCTTCGGGTCGTTGTTCCACGCGAGCACGGCCCAGCGCAGGCCGAGCACGTCGTCGAGGAGCCGGACCGCGCCGGTCTCGTCGCTCACGCGCGGCTGGATGAACAGGGTGCCGACGGACCGGTTCGGGCCGTGCGCCTTGAGCACCGACTTCGTGACGATCGGGTCGGCCGCGACGACCGCGCCGCGGGTGTACTTCGGCATCGGCTTGAACCGCATCGAGGCGATGTAGCGCTTGACGGCGGGGACCTTGTCGACCACGACACCGGCGGCGAGGCGGATGAGCTCCTTGCCGCGACCGTCGCCCGCGAAGGCCTTGCCCATGCCGACCGAGAGGTCGACCATGCCCTTGACGTGGTCACGGCGCTCGAGCTCGTAGGTGTCGAGGAGCTCGTCGGCCGCGGCGCCCTTCAGGACGGTCGCGAGCTTCCAGCCCAGGTTGACGGCGTCCCGGATGCAGGAGTTCCAGCCCTGACCGGCGTTGACCGGCATCACGTGGGCCGCGTCGCCGGCGAGGAACACCCGTCCCTTGCGCCAGGTGGACGCGATCCGCGCGTTGTGGGTGTAGACGCGTCGCCGGATGATGTTGAGCCGCTCCGGGTTCGGGATGTGCTCGTCGAGCAGGCGCCGCACGAACGTGTCCGACTCGGCGAGCTCGACCGACTCGTCGTCGTTCAGCATGAACTCCCAGCGGCGGATGCCGTGGGGGAGGCCGAAGGTCGCCCAGGCGCGGACCGGGTCGGCGCCGAAGATCGCGTTGGGCGTGCCCAGCGGGTCGTCCTCGACGTCGACGACCAGCACGCGCTTGCGCAGGGTGATGCCCTCGAACTCCGCGCCGATCCACTCCCGCGTGAAGGAGCGGCCGCCCTCGGTGCCGACGAGGTAGTCCGCGGTGACCTCGACGATCTCGCCGGTGTCGACGACGCGCAGCGTGGCGCGGACGCCCGACTCGTCCTGGGTGATCGCCACGAGCTCGTGGCCGAGGCGCACGCCGACGTGGTCGAAGCGCTCGAGCCCCTCGAGCAGCACGCGGTCGACCAGCGGCTGGATGAACCCGTTGCGGCGCGACCAGCCGAACTCGTCGGTCTGCGGCGCCATCTCGGCGATGATCGTGCCGCGGCCGTTGACGGCGCGCACCATGTGGTGCGGCACCGTGTGGGGGAGCACCTCGTCGACGAGCTCGATGGCCTGCATCGAGCGCAGTGCCTCGTCGTCGATGCCGATGGCGCGGGGGTAGTCGATCAGCTCGTGCAGCCGCTCGACGACCAGGGCACGCACGCCGTACTGGCCGAGGATGTTCGCGAGGGTCAGGCCGGTCGGACCCGCGCCGACCACGAGGACCTGGACGTCGTTCATGTCAGTTGAAGCCTTCCAAGAGGGACCTGGTCGCCTGGGCCATCAGGCCGAGGTCGGATCCGAGGCCGACGAAATCGATGAACCCCGCCTCGGCGAGGCCGCGGGCGTAGGAGCCGGAGACGGAGAAGATGCCGCGCGAGAGACCGTTCTCGCCGGCGGTGGCGAGGACGGCGTCGATCGCCTCGCGGACCGGGCCGTCCTCCCAGTCGAGGCGAGGCGCCTCGCCCATGGTGAGCGCGAGGTCGGCCGGGCCGACGTACACGCCGTCGAGCCCCTCGACCGCGAGGATCTCCTCACGGCGCTCGACGCCGAGCTGGGACTCGATCTGGACGATCGCCCACACCCGCCAGTTGGCGTCCCCGGTGGGGTCGGCGTCGTCGTACAGGCCGGGGCGCCGCGGCCCGAGGCTGCGAGCGCCCACGGGTGCGAACTTGGTGGCGGCCACGACGGCCGCCGCCTCCTCCGCGCTCTCGACGCAGGGCGCGATGATGCCGCCTGCGCCGGCGTCCAGCACGGTGCCGATGACCCCGGGCTCGAGGCTGGGCACCCGGACCAGCGTGCGCTCGACGCAGCCCGGCACCGAGCGCAGGATGGTCGAGGTGGAGCCGAGGTCGAGCTCGCCGTGCTGGAGGTCCAGCACGACGCCGTCGAACCCCGCGTGCAGCGCCGTCTCCACGACCTGCTGCGAGCGGGTGCCCACGTGCAGGTACGCCGGGACGCGGCTCACTTGGGCGCCCCGATCACCGGGCGCGGCGCGTCGGGGTTGGTGAACACCGGCACCACCTCGCGTGCGGCGAGGCGCAGCTCGCCGTCCACGACGGCGAAGGTGTCGTGGTACTCACCGACGCTGGCCGGGACGGCCGGGTTGGCGCCGGTGTCGCGGTAGGCGACGTAGTAGGAGGTCGCCCTGAGCACGCCGTCCTCGACGAAGACCCGCAGGTTGCTGAGCACGTGGCGCACCTGGCTGGTGTTCGACAGCCGGGCCCGGCCCCACGTGCGCAGCGCCTCGCGGCCGTTCATGGTGCCCATCGGTCCGGTCGAGGTGTAGTCCTCGGTCACCAGCTCGTGGAGGCGGTCGGCCTGCCCGTGGTCGTTGCGGAAGCCGTACTCGTGGACGAGCTGCTGGACGGCGAGCGCCTGCTCGGGGGTGGGGGTGCTCACCGGACACCTCCGAACCGGGCCTCGACGCGGCCCAGGCCGCTGATGTCGGCCGTGTAGAGCGGGCCGTCGTCGAAGTCCATGATCAGGCCGATCGAGCCGGGCAGCAGGATCTCGCCCGCCTGCAGCGGGAGGTCCTGCTCGATGGCGGTCTGCGCGAGCCAGGAGACCGCGTTGAGCGGGGAGCCCATCACGTTGGAGCCGATGCCGGAGGTGATCTCGACACCGTCCCGGCACAGGGACAGCTCGACCTCGGCGAGGTCCACGGCGCCGTACTCCTGCCGCTCGCCGATGATGATGCCGGCGCAGTAGGCGTTGTCGGCGATGGTGTCGACGATCGTGCCGCGGTAGTGCGGCATGTGGCCGTCGACCAGCTCGAAGGCCGGCGCGATCCACTCGATCGCCGCCTCCACCGACGCGAGGTCGGAGCTGGTGAGCTCCTTGCCGAGCGCGATGCAGACCTCGGCCTCGATCTTCGGCTGGATGTACCTCGACCGGTCCAGCACGACGCCCGACTCGAAGACCATGTCGGCGAAGATCGTGCCGTAGTCGGGCTCGTGGACCCCGACGGCCGCCTGCACGCGGGGGTTGGTCAGGCCGACCTTGCGGCCGACGCGGACCCGGCCCTGCTCGATCTTGCGCGCCACGATGCGGCGCTGGATCTCGTACGCCGCGTCGATGTCGTCGGGGTCGATGTGGTCGTGCACGAAGTCGGTCTTCGTGTTGGCGAGGGTCGCCTCCCAGAGGAGGTCGGTGACCTCGTCGAGGCTGCGGTCCTCGCGCAGCGAGGTGGGGGAGATGGTCATGTCAGGCCTCCAGGCTCTCGAGGAAGTCGAGGACCGCGGTGTTGAACACGTCGGGGCGCTCCCACTGCGGCCAGTGCGCGGCGCCCTCGGCCAGCACGAAGCGGCCGCGGGGCAGCAGCTCGGCGAGGTGCGCACCGACCTCAGGGCTCCCCGAGGGCTCGTTGTCGGTCCAGMCCAGCAGCGTCGGCAGCGGCTGGCGGGCGTAGTCGCTGTCGTCCACCGCGTTGCGCTCACGGACCTCCGGGGTCCGCAGCGCGGCGATCGCCTTCGCGGACGCCACGAAGCCCGGCTGGGCGTAGATCGCCTGCCGGACGGCGACGAGCTCGTCGCTGATCGCCGCCTCGTCGTGGATGACGACGCCCAGGCGGCGCTTGACGTTCTCCCAGGTCGGCTGGGCGACGGCGTCGGCGGACACGCTCTGCGTGCCGTTGAGCTTCGCGGGCGGGATCATCCGGCCGCCGGGGGCGGAGAGGATCACCGAGCCGAACACCTCGGGGTGCTCCGGCACGACCTTCAGCGCGATCCAGCCGCCGAGGGACTCCCCGCACAGGTGCGGCTTCTCGAGGCCGTAGTGGTCCACGAGGGCCAGCAGGTGGTCGGCGTAGTCCTTGATCTCGAGGCTGCCCTCGGCGAGCGTCGAGTAGCCGTGGCCGGGGTAGTCGTAGGCCAGCACCCGGTAGTGCTCGGAGAGCGCGCGGATGTTGTGCGTGAACGCCTCCAGGTGCCCCGTGGTCCCGGCGAGCATGAGGATCGTGCCGCGCCCGGCGTTCTCCTCGCCGACCCGCAGCACGCGGGTGCGGGTGCCCGCGATCTCGGGGAACTCCAGCACGTGCGCCCGGTCGGCGATCTGCGACCAGAGCGTCTCGTGCTGGGTGGCGAACGGTCGGTCGAGGGTCATCGACTGGTCCTCGCCGTCACGATGCCGAAGCCGCAGCCCCACGGCTTGGAGGCCCAGTAGTTCTCCTCGACGGTCTCGTACTCGCCGGCGGCGGACAGCGCGGCGTAGGCGGCGAGCCAGGTGCGCATCTCCTGCGCGCCCGAGCCACCCTGCGCGACCATCCAGTCGTTGCGCCACGCGTCGGCCTGGCTCAGGTCCCCGGAGGCCAGCACGCCGAGGATCTCGCGGTCCCAGGCGGAGTTGACGTCCTTGTACTTGTCCGAGCCGGAAGCCTTCTCGTTGGCGGCCTTGAGGATCATCTCCTCGCGCGCCTGGCGCTGCTCCAGGGTGACCTTGTTGCTCGTCAGGCGCTCGCGGACCTCCTCGGGCGCGCTGTCGAAGTCCGGGATCGGCGGGTCGTGCGACAGCCCGCCGGAGGCGGTGAAGAGCACGCGCTTGTCCAGCTTGAGCGCGGCCTTGCCGATCGCCTCGCCGAGCAGGCGGATGCGCTGCATCGGGCCCAGCGGCTTGCCGACGCAGTTGACGAAGACCGGGATGAACTCGCGGCTGAACCGCTCGCCGAAGATGAACTCCAGCGACTGGAGCAGCCCGTGGTCGGCGTACAGGCGCTCGGAGCGCGCGACGTCCACGGTGCCCTGCTCGAGCACGTCGTAGTGGAGGCGGCGGGCGAGGTCGGCGTCGACGGGCAGCGGGCCCTCGTAGGTGCCCCAGTCGCCGATGCCGAAGGCCTGGGCGCCGATGCAGAAGGGCGGCATCATCTCGTAGAGCACGCCGTTGAAGTGGTCCGGCCCGAAGGAGACCACGACCTCGGGGTCGAAGTCCTCGACGAACGCCCTGGTCCGGGCAACCGCCTCGAGGATCTCCTCGTAGATGGTGCCGCCGGGGTCGACGCGGCCGAGCACAGGCGCGTGGCTGAGGGCTGCTACGGCAAAGGTCATGTCTGTTCCGTCCTCACTAGTATCGCGATTCTAGAATGAGAATACTAGTGGCGTGGCCCACGTGCAACGGACGCCCACGGCGAGCCGTAGGCTGCACCCCATGGCTCGACGAACGCCCAGCTCCTCGGCACGGAGCAAGTCCGGGAATTCCAAGGCGCAGATCCTCCAGGCGGCCCTGCGGCTGGCGGTCGAGCGCGGCTACGACGGCACCACGATGGCCGACGTCAGCGCGGAGTCCGGCCTGCCGATCGGCTCGGTCTACTGGCACTACGCGAACAAGGAACAGCTCTTCGTCGCCCTTCTCGAGCACAGCTACGAGAAGTGGATGGAGGTCTACGCCGGTCCGGTCGGCCTGCGCGACAAGGTGGAGCGCGGCATCATCGGCCCGGTCGGCGAGGAGCGAGAGTACACGCTGGAGGAGTCCTTCCTGCGCGTCGCGCAGATGATGGCCCTCGACAAGCGACTGGGCGGCCTCGGCGAGGGCAGCGAGGTGCGCAAGCGCTACGTGGAGATCCGTGCGCGGATGTTCGACGTCAACGTCGAACGGGTGGCGGAGTCCCTCCCGCCCGAGGTGCTCGAGGCGTTCCCGGACCTCGCGACCCGGCTCGCCGTCCTCTCGCTCGCCATCAACGACGGCTTCTACGTGCACGCCAACACCGACGTGCACGTGGACCTCGACTTCAAGATGTACGCCGACCTCGCCGCGCAGGCCCTCGAGGGCCTGGTCGAGCGGTACGCCCAGGCCGCGCGGGAGCAGCGCGGCGAGCCGGCGGCCCGCGCCTGATCAGACGCTGCGGGTCGTGCCCCCGTCGACACGCAGGCTCTGGCCGGTGATGTAGGACGCGGCGGGGGAGGCCAGGAAGGCGACGGCCCGGGCCACCTCCTCGCAGGCAGCCGCGCGCTGCATCGGGATGGCGGCGGTCCACTCCGACGGCACGGCTGCCGGGTCGTCGACGGTGTAGCCGGGCAGCACGTTGTTGACCCGGACCCCGTCCGCGGCGACCTCGGTCGAGAAGAGCTTCACCCAGGTGCCGAGGGCGGCCCGGGCGACCATGGAGGTCGGGAAGCGGGGCGACGGCTCGGTCGGCACCGCGCTGGAGATGTTCACGATCGAGCCCCCGCCCTGGGCGCGCATGATCGGCAGCGCGGCGTGGCAGGCCCGCACGACGTGGTGGAAGTAGATGTCGAACCCCGCGGCGAAGTCGGCGCCGGTCAGCTCGGTCATCGCACCCTTCGGGCCGTGGCCCGCGCTGTTGACCACGACGTCGAGGCGGCCCCACTGCTCGTGGACCTGCGTGACCGCGGCCTCGACCACCCCGTCCGCGGTGTAGTCGCCCCTGATGGCGATGCCGTCCACCTCGGCCGCGAGGGCGTCCGCCGCCTCGCTGCGCGCCAGCACGGCGACCCGGTGGCCGGTCCGGGCGAGCTCGCGGGCCGACGCGGCGCCGATTCCGCTGCTGCCCGCTACGACGAGCGCGGTCCGCTGGGCGCTCTTCTGGTCAGTCGTCTCCATGGTTCTTCCTCACTCCTCGTCTCTCGTCCAGCACAGGCCGGGCCCCGCCCGACCAACACAGCACGGGTGCGGCCGTCCCGGAGGACGTCCGCACCCGTGCCAGGGGTTCTTGCGGTCAGACCAGCGCCGTGGGCTTCTCGGGCTCCTCGGCGCGCCGTGCCCCGCCCGCCATGGTGGCCCCGGCCTCCTCGTCGGCCAGGTCCTGCCCGTCGCGCAGGCCGCGCATCGCGACCAGCATGACGGCCGAGAGCACCATCGGGATGGCGAAGAGCCAGTAGACCAGGCGCTCGTCGACGTTGCGCTGGAAGAAGAAGCCGCCCAGCGACGGTCCGACGACACCGCCGATGCGGCCGACGCCGATGACGATGCCGTAGCCGGTCGAGCGGATCTTCTCGGGGTAGAGCCGGGGCACCACGGCGTAGAACCCGGCGGTGCCCGCTGAGAGGAACACCGAGGCGACCGACAGGGTCAGCACCGGCAGGGTCTGGGCGGTGGCAGCCATGCCGTACAGGCCCATGCCCAGCGCGGAGACCAGCAGGACGCCGGCCGTGATCAGGTACAGGTTCGCGGCTCGCGCCGTCACGACGGCGAACACGGCGACGCCGATCAGCCCGCCGACGCTGTACATCGTCATCAGGTGCGGCGCGATCGAGTGGTCGCCGGTGACGTCGGCCAGGTACTTCGCCGACCAGTGGGTCGTGAAGTAGAACGCGGCCATGAACAGGAAGTAGGACACGATCGCCATCAGCGTGCGCACGAGCATGCTGCCGCGGAACACCTCCGAGACCGGGACCTTGGGCTTGGCCAGGCTGCTGGTGTCGGGCAGGGCGTCGACGGCCGGCATCCTCATCGAGGTGAGCAGCTTGTTGAAGCGCTTCAGTGCGCCCGGCTTGCGGCTGCCCGCGACGAAGGAGAGGGACTCGGGGATCGCCCACAGCGTCAGCGGGATGCAGGCGCCGGTGGCGAAGAGGCCGATGAGGAAGCCGGCGCGCCAGCCGTGCTCGGCGATGACCGGGCCGGCGAGCTGCGAGCCGAACAGGGTGCCCAGGGGCACGCCGGCGGCGTACAGGCCCATCACCAGTGCGTAGAACTTGCGGTTGACGTACTCGGAGAAGATCACCGCGATCGCCGCGAGCAGTGTGCCGACGCCGGCGCCGGTGATCACGCGACCCACGATGAGGACCTCGAAGACGTCCGCGGAGGCGCCCCCCGCCATGCCGGCGGTCGCCAGCACCGAGCCGAGGATGGCGCTGAAGCGGCGCCCGTACTTGTCGCCGAGCGGCGCGATCAGGCCGGCGCCGATGCACATGCCCACCAGGGCTCCGGAGCCGACGTAGCCCAGCTCCTGCGGGGTGAGCCGGAGGCCCTGCGCGATGTACGGCGAGGCGAACGACGCCAGCGCGATGTCGTAGCCGTCCAGCACGATCAGCAGGAGGCCGACGATCACCGCGCGCCACTGCATGCCGGACATCCGTCCGGTCTTCACCGCCTCGAAGACGTTCGTCGTAGACATGGGGGAATGCCTTGTCAGTCAGGAGACCAGCCGGGACGGCTGGCTCGGTGGTGCTCTAGAGCAGCGCTTCTAGAATGGGGATTCGGGATGAATGTAAGGCCGGCCACACCGGACGTCAACGACCGCCACCCTCCGTCTCGCCCCACGGGACGGTGGGCAGCGTGCAGCGGCTGCGGGCAGGCGCCGTTGCCCCCGCTGAGAGTTTCTCCCGGCGCCGCGGGGCGTCGGTGCGCGCCGTGCGCCCGTGAGACCGGCCCGCAGGCCTTCCTGCGACGGGGTGGGTGGGTCCCGGCCGGCCCTCGCCGGTCCGGTCTCAGTGCCGGTTCAGGATCTCGCCGAAGCGCTCGACCGTCTCGTCGATCGCCCGCTGGCAGGCCGCCGACCACGGGCCCATGTCGAAGAAGCCGTGGATCAGGCCGGGGTAGGTCGTGTGGTGCACCTCGACCCCGGCAGCTGCCAGGGCGTCCGCGTAGGCCACGCCCTCGTCGCGGAGCGGGTCGAGCTCCGCGGTGACCACGACCGCCGGGGGCTGGCCGGCGAGCTCGCCGTGCAGCGGGGAGATCCTCGGCGAGGCGAGGTCGGTGGCCTCGTCGGCGTAGTGCGAGATGAAGTAGAGCAGGGTCGGCTGGTCGAGGAAGTAGCCGGTCGCGTTCTCCTCGCGCGAGGCGTACTCACCGAGCACGTCGGTCGCCGGGTAGACGAGCAGCTGCGCCGCGATCCCGGGCACGTGCTGGGCCGCCACGGCGGACAGGTTCCCGCCGGCGGAGTCGCCCGCGACGCCCAGGACGTCGCTGCCGCCGTACTCGCCGAGCCGGGCCTGCACGTCGCGCACCGCCGCGATGGCGTCGTCGGCCGCGGCAGGGAACTTCGCCTCCGGCGCCAGCCGGTAGTCCACGGAGACGACCACGGACCGCGTGCCGTGGCAGATCGCGCGGGCCATCGCGTCGTGCGTGTCGAGGTCACCGATCACGAAGCCGCCGCCGTGCAGCAGCACGACCGTCGGCACCGGGCCGTCAGCGGCCGGTCGGCGCCGGCGACGCTGGCCTCCTCGACCGAGGCGACGNCACCGATCACGAAGCCGCCGCCGTGCAGCAGCACGGTCGGTAGACGCGGGCAGCCAGCGGGCCGTCCGCGCCGGCGACGCTGGCCTCCTCGACCGAGGCGACGTCGGCCAGGCTCTCCGGCGGCCGCAGGTCGACGGCGAGCTTGCGGAACGACGCGCGGGCGTCGACCGGGCTCAGCACGTGCAGCGGGGTGCCCGCCTCGATCATCTGCAGGAGCGGGGCGAGCTGCGCGTCGACGGGCATGTCCGGCAACGTAGCGCAGCGAGGGGCTCAGGTGGGCCACTCCGGCGGGTACTCGTCCGCCGCCGCGTCGTGCTGCTTGCGCAGCTTCTTCATCGCGCGCGCCGCGAGCCGGTCGCCGAAGACGGTGCCGAGCGTGTGGTCGGTCTCGTGCTGCAGGCACTTGGCGAGCAGTCCGTCCCCCTCGAAGCGCACCGGCTGGCCGTCGAGCCCGACACCCTCCACGACGGCGTGGTCGGGCCGCGCGCAGTCGACGAACGCGCCCGGGAACGACAGGCACCCCTCGGGGCTGTCGTCGAGCTGGCGGTCCTTGCCCTCGGGCAGGTGCACCACGGGGTTGCAGACCACGCCGACCCAGCGCTCGCCGGCGGCGTCGGGGCAGTCGAAGACGAACATCGCCACGTCCTCGCCGATCTGGCAGGCGGCCAGGCCGACGCCCTCGGCGGCGTACATCGTCGCCACCATGTCCGCGGCCAGCGCCCGCAGGTCGTCGTCGAACGAGGTGACCTTCTGCTGGGGCCGGTGCATGACCGGCGTCCCCCAGCGCGTCATCGGGCGGACGTTGCCGCCGCGGGGGAGCGGACCGTACGGCGCGTGCACGACCTCGTCGGGCTCGCCGGTGTCCGTCACGTCGTTCCTTCCCCACGCCATGCATCGATCCTAGGAGGCGCCCGACCGCTGCCGGCCGGAGGGGGTCAGGGGCTCGCAAGCGCGGTCAGGGACGGGCGAACGGGACCGCAGCGCGCTCGCCCACCTGCTCCGGCACCACCCTGACGACCGGGTCGGACAGGGCGGCCGGGCCGGCGGTGTCGGCCACGGTCGCACCGACCACCGGGCGCTTGATGGGCACCACGCTGTGCGTCGGCGGGATGGGCGTGGTGTCCACGACCGGCGTCACCGGCGCCGGTGCCGGCGACGGCTTCGGGGGCGGCGGCGTCACGCGCACCGTCCGCGGGCGCGACACGTTGCCCACGTTGCCCTTCGCGGAGGCGACCTTGACCCGCACGACCCACTTCCCGACGCTGCGGGCGCGCACGCCGACGACGTAGCCACCGGACCGCCCGGTCGTGGCGCGGCCGACCGCCCGCCAGGTGCCGTTCACCCGTCGCTGGAGGGTGACCCCCACACCGCGGTCGCGCGGCAGGACGTGGCCGCTGACCACGATCCGCTGGCCCCTCCTGATCCTGGTGTCGGCCACCCGGGACCGGACCCGTCGCTGGACGGTGACGAGGAGGATCTTCGACGAGCTGTTCTCGAACGTGGGACTGGTGGGCACGGTGCGCACCTGGTACCTCGTCTGCCGCGACGGCTTGATCCGGAAGTGCGCGTAGGTGGTCGCGGTGTAGCTCGCCGTCCCGATCCGGCGGAAGGACGCCTTGTTCCAGCCCCGCGCGTGGAGGCGTGCCGTGCCGGCGATGTAGGCGTTGCCCACGACCCCGTCGGGCACGCCTGCACTGTCACCGAGCAGGTGGTGGTCCTGGCCGTGGACCAGCCGCAACCTGATGATGTCGCGCTCGAGCCGCTCGCTGTGGTGGGTCGGGGTCGCGGAGATGTAGGACCGCGACCGGGCGCCCTCGAAGTCCCACGACGACGTGCCGGCGGCCGACGACAGCCGCAAGTCGTCGATGTAGTAGTCCCGTCCGTCGCACCCGAACGCCACGCCGGCTTGGGCAGTCCCGACTGTGCCCTGGGTGAAGCCTGCGACGGTGTTGTAGCCGAGGAACTCGCCGTCCGACTCGCGAACCCATCCGAGCTGGACGGTCGCGAGGTTCTTGCTGGTCACCCAAGCGCCGCCGGGACCGGGGGCGGTGAGGCCGTGGTAACCGACGAATGCCTCGCCGCCCGACAGCGTGTAGCGCACGACGAAATAGCCGTCGGCCACCGTGTCGTTGTCCCCCGGGTCAGGGAAGTAGAGCCTGACGGTCGCGGTGTGGAGGGTCGATGGCGACGACACCCGACCCAAGGCGCCCGCCATGGTGTCCGCAGCCTCAAACCTGAAACCGGTCGCATGAGTCCCCCGCGCACCGCCGCGCCGGTAGAGCGCATACACCTCCGAGGCGCTCGGCGTCTCGCAACCCAGCTCGATGTATGTCAGCGATGAGGGGTAGTCGAAGCCGTTCACGACGGTGGTGCTGTTGGCGGCCCGCGCCGGCGGGGCGCCCGTGATCACGAGGAACGTCGCGACGAGCGGGACGACGGCACTGAGGACGAGCAGGCGCTTCATGGGGTCTCCGTGGGACGAACGAGACTGCGGCGCCCGAGATCCCTCCAGCGTAGGTTCGCCCGCCTGTCACGTCACCACGCAGAATGCCCGAATTTACGGTAATTCCGCGGACTTGACGGCCTGCCTCTGTCAGCCTGAACGAGTGGCTCTCCACCGCGAGCTCGCCGACCTGGTCGACAGGGCGGGCCGCGACGTCCTGATGGACGCCGTGGAGTTCCGCGCTGCGGTCGACGACTTCCTCGACGAGGGCGCGGCGACCGAGGGCGAGGTCAACCTGCTGGCCGACGCGATCCGGCTCGGCACCCTGCACCGGGCCCTGGCCCAGCTCCGCGAGGGAGCCGACGCTCCCCGGGTCATCGAGCAGCACGGCGCCCGGCTGGCCGAGCAGCGAGGGACCCGGGAGGCGGACGGGGCCCGCTGGGCCCTCGGGGTCCTGCTGTTCGCGCTCGGCGAGGTGGACGATCCGACGCCGGGCGCCCCCGCGCCACCACCGGGTCCGGCGCCACCAGCCGCGCCACCAGCCGCGCCACCAGCCGCGCCACCAGCCGCGCCACCAGCCGCGCCGCCAGCCGCGCCGCCACCCGCACCGACGCGCGCTCCGCCGGCTGGGCCGCCGTCGCCCCGGACCGAGCACCACGGCACGGTCTCGGCAGGTCATGGACCGCCGTCCGGGCCGGCGCCGGTCGCGCGGCCCCACCCCGATCCTCCACGCCGCGCCCGGGGTCGCCTCGTCGCCATGGCCGCCGCCCTCGTCCTCCTCGTGGGCGGGGTGGCCGCGGGCTGGTGGTGGCAGCGCGACGACGAGCCCTCCTCCGAGCGCCCGACGCCCCGCGCCGAGGGTCCGGGCGCCGAGGCCGAGCTGTCGGCTGCGGAAGTCCTGGAGCCGGGGACGGTGCTGGCCACGGACCTGGTCCGCCCGCCCCGCCTCGAGCAGCCGGTCGCCCTGCCCGGCCGCCTCGGCGGGGTCGCGGTGCCGGCCCTCGGCGTGGTGCCCGCCGTGGGCACGGGCGAGGAGCGGTCGATCGCGCCCGACGGCCACCGGCTGGTGGCGTTCACGCTGGCTGACGGGCCGTGCCAGGCGCGGGGTTGCCGGGGCTGGGCCCGCCTGGGCCTGCGCCTCGTCGTTGGCGGGGGCGCGGCGCGGGCACTGCCGGCCGGTGGCCCGACCTTCGTGGCCGTCGCACCCGACGACGCGCCGGTCCAGCTCGTGTTCGCGGCGGACGGCGTTCGCCAGGCGGTGTCGCTGCCCGGCGGCAAGGTGGACAACCAGGTCGCGGTCCTCGTCCGCCCCCGTCTCGCCGTCGACATCGGCCTCACCGACGACCTCGCAGTCACGGCCGACCAGCCGCTGGCCGCCCAGGACCGGAGCCGTCGACTCACTGTCGGCGAGGCCCGGCTGTTCTTCTTCGCCGGCCGGAAGGGACCCCAGCGCACCGACCGCGCCTACCTCGCCGTCGACGTGAGCTACACCCGCAGCGGCGACCCGACGCCGTCGTACTTCGACGCGGGGCACCTCAGCCTGCGCGGTCCGGACGGCAAGCGGTTCCCGCGCCGGGACGTGAAGGCGCCCACGCTGCCCCGGGCGGCCGTGTTCCTCGTGCCCGCCGACTTCAGCCGCGGCACCCTCGTCGTCGGTGGCACCACGCGCGTCGCGACGCTGATCAACGGCGTGACGCCCTCGTCGGTCCTGCTGACCGTCGAGGAGCGGACGGTCCCGGTCCGCATCCCCGCCCGCTGACGCCCCGACGCCCGCCCTGCGGGAGTGCTGCGCGGATCACAACGAACTTTGTCACCCCATGTGTAGCGCAACGTGTAACTCACAGTTACATTTGGTCCATGTCCTTGATCAGCAACCTCAAGCCGGGCGGCAAGAACGGGGTCCCGAGCAGCGAGAGCCGCGACCCCATCGGCTACCTGGTCGCCGGCCTCAACCGCCTCGCCCAGACCGACCTCCTCGACCGGGTGCGCATGCGCAAGCCCGCCGAGCAGGCTGTCTTCTCGGTCACCCGCACCGGGTTCAAGACGATGACCAGCGCGAGCCGCACGTTCGCCAGGGCCGGGAAGAAGGGCCAGCCGGGCACCCGTCCGACGGCGGCCGCGAGCTCCGGCGTCTTCGACCTCACCCCGACCGAGGACGAGCAGATGCTCGTCGACGTCGTGACCGAGTTCGCCGAGGAGGTCGTGCGTCCCGCCGCGGCCGAGGCCGACAAGGCGTGCGCCGCGCCCGACACCCTGCTCAAGGCGAGCCTCGAGATCGGGCTGCCGATCCTGGGTCTGCCCGAGTCGCTCGGCGGTGTCTCGGAGGAGCGCTCCGCGATGGCTGGCACGCTCGTCGCCGAGGCGCTCGCCAAGGGCGACATGGGCCTCGCCGTCGCCACCCTCGCCCCGGGCTCGGTCGCGACCGCGATCGGCCTCTGGGGGACCGACGCGCAGCAGCAGACCTACCTGCCGGCCTTCACCGGCAACGAGGTGCCGGCCGCAGCCCTCGCCCTCAACGAGCCGAGCGTGCTCTTCGACGTGCTGTCCCCGTCGACCACCGCCACGAAGTCGGGCGACGGCTACGTGCTCAACGGCACCAAGAGCCTCGTCGCCCGCGGCGACCACGCGGAGCTGTTCGTCGTCGGCGCCCAGCTCGACGGCAAGCCGGTCCTCTTCCTCGTCGAGTCCTCGACCGAGGGCCTGTCCATCGAGGGCGACCCCGCGATGGGCGTGCGGGCCGCGTCGATGACCAAGCTGGTCCTCGAGGACGTCAAGGTCCCCGCCGACGCGGTGCTCGGCGAGACCGACGGCTCGACCTACACCGAGTGCGTGCGCCTCTCCCGCCTGGCGTGGTGCGCCCTGGCCGTCGGTACGGCGCAGGCCGTGCTCGACTACGTGACGCCGTACGTCAAGGAGCGCGAGGCCTTCGGTGAGCCGATCGCCCACCGCCAGTCCGTGGCGTTCATGGTCGCCAACATCGCGATCGAGCTGCAGGGCATGCGCCTGCTGACCTACCGCGCCGCGTCGCGCGCCGCCGCGGGCAAGGACTTCTCCCGCGAGGTCGCGCTGGCCCGCAAGGCGTGCGCCGACAAGGGCATGCAGATCGGCCTCGACGGCGTCCAGCTGCTCGGTGGCCACGGCTTCGTCAAGGAGCACCCGGTCGAGCGGTGGTACCGCGACCTGCGTGCCATCGGGATCATGGAAGGGACGGTGCTGGTCTGATGGCCATCAACCTGGAAGTTCCGAAGAAGCACCGGGCGCTGGTCGACCAGGCCCACCAGGTCGCGATGAACATGCTGCGACCGATCTCCCGCAAGTACGACATCGCCGAGCACGAGTACCCCAAGGAGCTCGACATGCTCGCGGCGATGATCGACGGGCTCTCCGAGTCCGGCGCGAGCGAGGGTGCCGGTGCGACGGGTGTCCGCCGCGACGGCAAGGACGACGACGCGTCGGTCAAGAACGGCGCCAACCTCGCGTCGGTCACCTCGGTCGCCGAGATGTGCTGGGGCGACACCGGCCTGCTGCTCTCCATGCCGCGCCAGGGTCTGGGCAACTCGGCCATCGCGTCG
Source organism: Nocardioides sp. J9 (assembly GCF_007829375.1). NCBI lineage: Bacteria > Bacillati > Actinomycetota > Actinomycetes > Propionibacteriales > Nocardioidaceae > Nocardioides > Nocardioides sp. J9. The sequence continues at coordinate 29,203 of NZ_VLJQ01000089.1, forward strand.
GTGGCCAACGACGAGCAGCTCGAGCGGTTCAAGGGCCGCTGGGCGTCGATGGCGATCACCGAGCCGCACTTCGGCTCCGACTCCGCCGCGATCTCCACCACCGCGGTGCTCGACGGCGACCACTACGTGATCAACGGCGAGAAGATCTTCGTCACCTCCGGCGAGCGCTCCGACTGCATCGTCGTGTGGGCCACGCTCGACAAGTCCCTCGGCCGGGCGGCGATCAAGTCGTTCGTCGTCGAGAAGGGCACGCCCGGCGTCAAGGTCGAGCGGCTCGAGGAGAAGCTCGGCATCCGCGCCTCCGACACCGCTGTCATCACCTTCACCGACGCCCGGGTCCCGAAGGAGAACCTCCTCGGCGACCCGGAGATCAACGTCGAGAAGGGCTTCGCCGGCGCGATGGCGACCTTCGACAACACCCGCCCGCTGGTGGCGGCCATGGCCGTCGGTTGCGCCCGTGCCTCGCTCGACCTCACCCGCGACCTGCTCAAGGAGGCCGGCATCGAGGTCGACTACGACAAGCCGGCGGTGCTGCAGCACGCCGCGGCGGCGAAGTTCCTCCAGCTCGAGTCGGACTGGGAGGCGGGCCGCCTGCTCACCCTCCAGGCCGCGTGGATGGCCGACAACCGCAAGCCGAACTCGCTCGAGGCCTCGATGGCCAAGGCGAAGGCGGGCCGCGTCGGATCCGACGTGACGCTGTCCTGCGTCGAGCTGTGCGCCTCGATCGGCTACAGCGAGGAGGAGCTGCTCGAGAAGTGGGCACGCGACTCCAAGATCCTCGACATCTTCGAGGGCACCCAGCAGATCCAGCAGCTGATCATCGCCCGCCGGATCCTCGGGCTCTCGAGCGCCGAGCTCAAGTGAGCCGGGCTCCCTCGGCCGGCGCCACCTCGTGGTGGACCGGCCGGGGGAGTCCCGCCGCCTCGTAGGCCGCGTCGATGCCGTCCCGTACGGCGTCGACGCGGCCTTCGTGCGTCACGGTGATCGTGCAGCCGCCGAACCCGCCCCCGGTCATCCGTGAGCCCAGCGCCCCGGCTGCGAGCGCCGCCTCCACGGTGAGGTCGAGCTCGCGGCAGGACACCTCGAAGTCATCGCGCAACGAGACGTGGGAGGCGACCATCAGCTCACCGACGCGGCCCCAGGCGCCCGCCTCCATCGCGGCAGCGGCAGCCCGGACGCGCTCGTTCTCGGACCGCACGTGTCGCCACCGTCGTGGGTCGCCCGCCTCGCACTCGCGCCGGCGCTGGGCGTAGCCACCGTCGCCGTCCGCCAGCCGGTGCCGCACGCCCGTATCGGTCACGAGGAGCACGACGCCCGCCGCGCCGGGGCGGCAGGGCACGGGGGTCACGCCCGGGCGCTCGAGGTCGGCGAAGTCCAGGAGGAGGGCGTGGTCCGGCCATCCCAGCATGGAGGCGAGCTGGTCCATCCCGCCCGTGGGTGCCCCGACGTGCAGCGTCTCGGCCCGACGCGCGACCTCGGCGAGGACCCGGCGCAGGTGGGAGTCGAGCTCGTGCCCGAGCAGCCCCGCGACCGCGGTGGCGACCGCGCACTCGAGCGCTGCCGAGCTGGACAGCCCGCCGCCCAGGGGCAGCGTGCTGGTGACCTCGATGTCGAGGCCGGGCACGGCCCAGCCGAGCGTGCGGAGCTCGGCGACCACGCCGTCGACGTACTGTCGCCAGGCGGAGCCCTCGGGAGCCCGGTCGCTGGTGACGTGCACCGCCTCGTCGTCGCGACGGGTGACCGTGGCGGTCGTCCCGAGCGGGATCGCGATCGGCAGGCACAGCCCGCCGTTGTAGTCGGTGTGCTCGCCGATCAGGTTCACCCGACCGGGGGCGGTGGCGCGCACGGTGGTCACCCGTCCATCCTCGCAAGCACGGCCGCTAGGTTGTCGCCGTGCCGCGCCACCTGATCGTCTCCGCGACCCGGGCCGAAGCCGCCCACGTGCCCGCCGGCCTCGACGTCCTCGTCACCGGGCTGGGCAAGACCGCCGCCGCGACCGCCCTCGCGCGTCGCCTCGCGACGATGGGCGACCTCGACGACGTCGAGGTGGTGAACATCGGCACCGCCGGCGCGCTGCACGACCACGTCGACGGGCTCTTCGAGGTCGGCACGGTCATCAACCACGACCTCAACGCCGACGCGATCCGGGCGCTCGGCTACGACCCACGTGAGCGGCTGGTGGTCGGGGAGTCGGCGACGGTCCTCGCCACCGGGGACGTCTTCGTCACCGACCCGCTCGTGCGCGCCCGCCTGGCCGAGCAGGCCCAGCTGGTCGACATGGAAGGCTACGCGGTCGCGTACGTCGCCGCGGAGTTCGGCGTCCCGGTGCGGCTGGTCAAGCACGTGTCGGACAACGCCGACGAGAGCGCGCTGGAGTGGACCGCGATGGTCGACCGCAGTGCCCGGGTCCTCGGCGAGTGGGTGGCGAGCCACCTGGCCTGAGCCTGGGCCGGCGGGTCAGCGGCTGCTGCTGGCGCGGCGACCACGGACGACGCCGACGAAGTCCTGGTGCACCGGGCTGTCGGCGTCGCGCAGCCACAGCAGGGCGACGGTGGTCGGCGGCAGGTCGACGACCCGCTGCACGACGTCCTTGCGGTGGTGCAGCCGGGCGACGGACATCGGCACGATGACGATGCCGGTGCCGGACGCAGCCACCTCGATGGCGTCCTTCACGGTCATCGGCGGGAAGTCGAGCTGGTCAGCCGTCGGCCGCCATCCGGACGGGTGGGGGAGGACGAGCTGGTCGTCGACGAGGTCGTCGGGCGCGACGACGTCCTGCTCGTCGACTGCCGCGACGACGTGGTCGCGGCCGGCGACGACGACCGGCAGCTCGTCGTACAGGCGCACGCAGTGGAGCGGCGCGGGGGAGTCGAGGTCGACGGGGAGCCGGGCCAGGACCATGTCGGCGGTGCCGTCGTCGAGGACGGCGCGCTGGTCGGTCTGGTCGATCGGGAGCAGGTCGAGCCGGATCGCGGGGTTGCGCTCGCGCCACACCCGGGCCCACTTGTCCGGCATGACGCCGGAGACGAACGCGACCCGCAGCTGCTCCATGCCTGCCAGCCTCCCAGAAGGCCCAGACATGACGAAGCCCGGGCACCGAGGGTGCCCGGGCCTCGTGGATGACGTCAGGCCTGCGCGAGCAGGCCGAACTGGATGGCGCCCGTGTCGTCGACGCCGGCGTCCAGCACCATGGCATCGAGCTTCTCGGCCGCGTTGGAGTCCAGGTAGACGGTCGCCCCGTCCTGCTCCACGACCTGGTCGCCCGCCTCGGGCTGGTTGGTCGCGGTGACGGCGAAGCCGGCTTCGGCCTCGGAGATGCGGAGTCCGGCGGACTCGGCAGCCTCGGGTGCGTCGGTCATCTGCTTGACGATCGTGGCAGCGTTCTCAGTCAGGGTGAGCATTGATTGCCTTCTCGGTTCGAGGTCAGAGACCTTTCCCACCGTTGCAGGCGACCCCAGCCCGTTCAAGCCGCCCGGCGTGTCGCCGCGGTCGCCTGCTCGACCTCGCCGTCCCGGTGCTGGGGGCCGTGAGGCTGGTGTTTCCCGTGGTGGAGGACCCGCCGACGAGACGAAGGGTGGTCCCGATGCGGCATCCGGGCACACCCTTTGCTACGGTTTCTCCGCACTCGTCCGGGTGGCGGAATTGGCAGACGCGCTAGCTTGAGGTGCTAGTGCCCGTATTAGGGCGTGGGGGTTCAAGTCCCCCCTCGGACACAGGGATCATCCCCACCACTGAGAGATCAGGGTGGGGATGAGTTCGTTGTGGGCGGATGCGGACATGTGCAGCGTCCTGGAGCGTGTCTCCCGGTGGACCGGGCCACTGGTTTCGAGGCTCGGCGCTGGGGCGCCTCGCACCTCAACCAGCGGCGGATGGCTGGGCCGTGGGTGGTCGGGTCCGCGTGGCGGCAAGACTTGGGTTCGCTTCGCCTGACTCCCGGTGGTTGAGGTGCGAGGCCGCCCGCGGCCGAGCCTCGAAACCTCCGGGCCGTGATGGCGGACTGTGACGGGCACAGTCCGGTGGACCGGGGCCACTGGTTTCGAGGCTCGGCGCCGGGGCGCCTCGCACCTCAACCAGCGGCGGACAGCTGGGTCAGGCGGCTCGGGCGGCTCAGGCGGCGGGGTGGTAGGTGGCGCGGCCTTGGAAGGATTGGAGGGTGAGGCGTGGGGGTGGGGTCCACACGGGTCTTCTGGTGTCGGGGTCGAT